>NZ_JBBNNA010000004.1:0-162660 GCF_040098065.1 Collinsella sp. CLA-JM-H32B
GGGCCCAGGTAGACTACCTGGTCGATAGACGGCAGGTGCAAGGGCGGCGACGTCCTCAGCCGAGCCGCACTAATCGCCCGAGCTCTTCCGGAACCGCACCTCGCGGCCCGCGGGACCCAGCGCTCATAGGCGCGGTCCGGGCAC
Organism: Collinsella sp. CLA-JM-H32B; assembly: GCF_040098065.1. Classification (NCBI taxonomy): domain Bacteria; kingdom Bacillati; phylum Actinomycetota; class Coriobacteriia; order Coriobacteriales; family Coriobacteriaceae; genus Collinsella; species Collinsella sp. CLA-JM-H32B. The sequence continues at coordinate 145 of NZ_JBBNNA010000004.1, forward strand.
GAGGATGCCCCCGAGTCACTCCCCTATGCGCCATGCGGCCCCCAGGGCACGTGAGAGAAACCGGATCACCGTAACGGTGGGCGCCGCCCACCGGTCAGCGGCCAGAGCATGGGGGGCACGCCCGGTCCCGTTCCGAACCCGGAAGCTAAGCCCCATCGCGCCGAGAGTACTGCGGGGTCAGCCCGTGGGAGGCCAGGGCGCCGCTGACCGGTGGACGGCACCGAGCCGTGCGCTTGAATTGAGAAGGGGGAGGCCTCGCGGCCTCCCCCTTTTTTTGCGTTTGATAGAGAGTTGCAATACACGAACTCGTCTTCGTTTAGCTTGTCTTACTGTTTGGCTGTATTTTGAGTCCTTCGTTTGTATTTGCGCGATAATAACTCCCATTGGCGTTAGGGAGGACTTGATGTTTACCGTTTTTGTCTTGGGCAATATTGCTTCGGGTAAGTCGACTGCCTGCCGCTATCTCGAATCTCATGGCGCCATGCTTATCGATCTGGATGAGCTTGCCAAATCGCTGTATGTGCCAGGCTCCGATATCGTCAATGCCCTTGCGGAAGAATTCGGTTGGGACATTCTGGACGGGGAGGGCGGCATTCGCCGCAATGTCCTCGCTGTTCGAGCTTTCGCCTCTCCTGATACAGTTGCTCGGCTCAATGGCATCGTTCATCCGGTTCTCATCGAACAGCTGTCACTGAGGATTCTTGATCCGGTTTGCTGCACGGTTTCGTCCCCCCGTTATCCCTTTGCGGTTGTCGAGGTTTCTGCCCCGACTGGTTTTGAGGATGCTTTTGGCCTGGCTGATGAAATTCTGGTTATCAGCGCTCCTTTAGCAGTTCGTCGCGAGCGTGCCATTCATCGTGGTATGGAGTCCTCTGATTTTGATGCGCGCTCTGCATGCCAACCTGATGAGGCTTCGCTTTGTAATCTCGCTACGACGGTAATCGATAATGCGGCTGGCGATAACTCGCTCTATGAACAACTGGACGCATGGCTTGCACGCCATGGCTTCGGGGATGTAGCGGATAAGGAGGAGGCCGATGCCTAAGACACGTTTCTTTACGTGGTATCGCTTGGCGCCACTTGCCGTTATGCTCGTCTTCGGTCTTATTTCGCTCGTCTACTCGTATGCCCCTGCCGTCTTCTTTAAGCCTTTGTATCCAATTGACTACGAGGCGTACGTAAAGCAATCGAGCATTTCGCACAATCTTGATCCGTATCTAGTGTGTGCTGTCATAAAGTCGGAATCGAATTGGGATTCCAAGGCTGAGTCGAATCAAGGCGCTCAGGGATTGATGCAGCTGATGCCCGAGACTGCCCAGGATATGATTGCTAAGGGTCTTGTCGATGGTAGCGAGTATTCAGCCGACAACCTTAACGATCCCGCTACGAACATCGAGTTTGGCTGTGCGTATCTTTCGTATCTTCTAACGTATTTTAACGGGTCGACTGACAGTGCCATTGCCGCCTATAACGCCGGCATGGGCAATGTCGACGGATGGGCACAGCAGAGCACGTCGCTTCATAATGCAATCACTTTTCCCGAGACGCAGGCGTATCTGATTCGTGTCAATAATGCCTGGGTTCGCTACAAGACCCTCTATCCCGATCGGTTCGTATAGGACTATGCCTGCCGCCTGCGTATACTGCAGATATATGAGTTAGGAGTATCCATGGCGGAATTTGAAGTTGAGCGTGTTGGAGGAGAGCTTAAACGTTTTGGCGTTGAGGGCTCTGAGGTACCGTTTAAGGTCGTGTCTCCATACGAGCCCGCTGGCTCCCAGCCTAAGGCCATTGAGTCGCTTGTGCAGGGCGTGAGGGACGGAGATCGCTATCAGGTTTTGCTGGGCGTGACTGGTTCGGGCAAGACCTTCACGATGGCTAAGACTATTGAGGCCCTGGGGAAGCCGACTCTGGTTATGGCTCCCAATAAAACGCTTGCCGCTCAGCTTGCGAGCGAGCTCAAGGAATTCTTCCCTGACAACGCCGTGGTCTATTTTGTGTCGTACTACGATTACTATCAACCCGAAGCGTATGTGCCGCAAAGCGATACGTATATCGAGAAGGATTCCTCGATTAACGAAGAAGTTGAGATGCTGCGACATCAGGCGACCGCATCGCTGCTATCTCGACGCGATGTGATCGTCGTCGCATCGGTCTCGTGTATCTATGGCATTGGCTCTCCCGAGGACTATGCGGGCCTAGCTCCGAGCGTCGACAAGAAGGTGCCGCTCGAGCGCGATGACTTTATCCATGCGCTTATCGATATCCAGTACGATCGCAATGACTATGATTTGGCACGTGGCACCTTCCGCGTGCGCGGCGATGTCGTCGACGTGTATCCACCCTATGCCGAGCATCCGTTGCGGTTTGAGTTCTTTGGCGACGAGGTTGAGCTGATTGCCGAGATCGACGAGGTCACCGGCGAGATGCTACGTGAGTACGAGGCCATTCCCGTGTGGCCGGCATCGCACTACGTGACTGAGAAGCCTAAGGTCAAAGCGGCTCTGAAATCAATCAGTGAAGAGTGCGAGAAGCGTGTGGCCGAGCTCAAGGCGACTGATAAGCTGCTCGAGGCACAGCGTCTGCAGCAGCGCACCGACTATGATCTCGAGATGCTCGAGACGATGGGCTTTTGCAACGGCATCGAGAACTACTCGCGTCATCTGGACGGTCGAAAACCGGGCGAGCCACCGTTTACCCTGATCGATTACTTTCCTAAGGACATGCTCTGCATCATCGATGAGAGCCATGTGACGGTTCCGCAGATCCGCGGCATGCACGAAGGTGACCGCTCGCGTAAGGTGACGCTGGTGGAGCACGGTTTTCGTCTGCCTTCGGCACTCGATAACCGCCCGCTTCGTTTCGATGAGTTTGAGGCGAGGATTCCCCAGTTCATCTACGTCTCGGCTACGCCGGGCGACTATGAGCTGCGGGTTAGCCAGAACGACGTTGAGCAGATTATTCGTCCGACCGGTCTGCTCGACCCCAAGATCGATGTGCGTCCGGTTCGTGGACAGATTGACGATCTTGAGGACGAGATTCGCGAGCGCGTTGCCCGCAAGGAGCGCGTGCTGGTGACCACGCTCACCAAGCGCATGGCCGAGGACCTGACCGACCATCTGCTTGATGCCGGCATTAAGGTCAATTACATGCACTCCGATACAGCGACGATGGACCGTGTCGAGATCCTGCGAACGCTGCGCGAGGGAAAGATTGATGTTCTCGTCGGCATCAACCTGCTCCGCGAGGGTCTGGACCTTCCCGAGGTCTCGCTGGTGGCAATTCTCGACGCTGACAAGGAAGGCTTCTTGCGCAACCGCCGTTCGTTGATTCAGACGATTGGCCGTGCGGCCCGTAATGCCGACGGCGAGGTCATCATGTATGCAGACGTTGTGACCGATTCGATGAAAGAAGCCATCGAGGAGACGCAGCGCCGTCGCGAGATTCAGATGGCATATAACGAAGAGCATGGCATTGTGCCCAAGACGGTTCGCAAGGCCATTAACGACATTTCGAGCTTTATTGCCGAAGCCGAAAAGACTGTGGGCTCGAAGGGGCGCTCGAGAGGCGATTCGCTGGGTCACGGTGCGTTCTATACGCCCGACGAAAATGGCGAGGGCGCCGCGCCGGAGACGGTGGCACCCGAGCAGACGCTTGCCGAGCAGCTGGAAGGGCTGCCGCATGACGAGCTCGTGCGGATCGTCGAGACCATGGAGGAAGACATGCGTAACGCTTCCGCCGCCATGGACTTTGAGGAGGCGGCACGTTTGCGCGATGCCGTCGTTCAGATTCGGGCGATGCTTGAGGGCGCATCTGAGGACGAAACGATCGAGCGTTTGCGTTCGCAGGCTCGCAAGGGCTCTACCTTTGCTTCGGGCAGAAAACGCCAGGGTGCACGATTCAGGAAGTAGCGAACAGGCCCCGAGTTCCTTGTGGAGCTCGGGGCCTGTGTCGTTCGGACGTGAGAGTTCGTGCACTAAAGGTCTGCTATCAGCGCCTCAGCGCAACGGACGCCGTCGGTGGCGGCACTCATGATGCCGCCGGCATATCCGGCACCCTCGCCGCAAGGGTAAAGGCCCGGAGTCGACGTGGCGTGGCATGTTCGATCGCGGGTGACGGTGACCGGGGAGCTCGAACGCGTCTCCACGCCAGTGAGGACCGCATCGGGGCGGTCATAGCCACGCAGTTTCTTACCGAGCAGGGGGATTCCCAAACGAAGCGATTCGACGATATGCCGCGGGAGGGCATCGTCGATCGCCGTCCAGGTCACGCCAAGCGGATAGGTTGGTTTTACCTTTCCGGGTGCCGTGCTGGCGCGTCCCTCAAGGAAATCTCCGACGAGCTGTGCCGGCGCGTTCCAGTTGGAGCCACCCAGGCGATAGGCGGCTCGCTCGCAGGCGCGCTGGAGCTCAATGCCTGCGAGCGGATCATCGCCGGGAAGGTCGTCAGGTGTGACGTTGACGAGTAGGGCGGCATTCGCGTTGCGCCCGCCGCGGGCATTGAGGCTGGCACCGTTGACGCACAGATGGCCCTGCTCGGAAGAAGCCGCGACAACCTGTCCGCCGGGGCACATACAAAACGAGAATACGCTGCGGCCGTTGGGGAGATGGGCGACAAGCTTGTAGGGGGCTGCTCCGAGTGCCGGGTGCCCCGCCGAAGGGCCATATTGGGCGCGGTCGATGTCGCGCTGTGGATGCTCGATGCGCACACCCATGGCAAAGGTCTTTTGCGCGAGGGCAACATTATGTTCTTTGAGAAGCTCGAATACGTCGCGGGCGGAATGGCCGCAGGCGAGAATGAGGTGCTTTGTGGCGATTGTCTCGCTTGTGGTTTCTTGGGGCGGTTGGACATCGACGCCGGTGATGGCGCCAGATCCATCGGTTCGAATATTGACGAGCTTTGTTCGATAGCGGACGGTTCCACCGAGCTGCTCGATGCGTTGAGAAATGTTGGTGACGACGGTGGGGAGGATGTCAGAGCCAATGTGCGGCTTGGCGTCCCACAGGATGTCGCGAGGTGAGCCAGCTTCGACGAAGGTCTCAAGAATCAGTCGATGGGCAGGATTCTTGGTTCCCGTGTTGAGCTTGCCGTCCGAGAAGGTCCCTGCGCCGCCCAGGCCAAATTGGATATTGCTTTCGGGGTCGAGGATACGCTCCTTAAGAAAGAGATCAATCGCTTCCGAGCGGCGAAGTGCGGGGTCGCCGCGCTCGATGAGCAGGGGTTTAAGGCCCGCTTCGGCAAGGGTCAGGGCGGCGAAGAGACCGGCGCAACCGGCGCCGACAACGACGGGACGCTCCTTGGGTGCATTCGGGACAGGGTTGGGGAATGAAGGCGCCTCGCCGTCTACCATGCGGATGCGCGAGCGGTCGCGCTCGGCGACGCGGTCGACCACCTCCTGCTCGAGTCGGGAGCTTGTCAGTTCAACTCGAAAGCTCAAAATAAAATGGACATCTCGCTTTTTACGGGCGTCGATTGACTTGCGATGGAGCTCAATGGCTTTAATCTGGGAATCCTCGCATCGCAGGGCTCGTTTGACGGCGCGTCTACCAATAGCAAGGCAGGCGGTTTCGTCGCCGGCCTCATCGAGTGACGCGTGGACTTGGGTGATTTCGATCATCGAGGTCTCCTTAGATGCAAGAAAGAGGCCGCCCGGTGTTCCAGACGGCCCGAATGCGTTTTGATTATAGACTGCGCGGCTATAGGCTGCTTGCAGCGCGAATACCCGAGATCCAAGCCCATGCAAGGTTGAAGCCGCCGCAATCGGCATCGATGTCGAGTGCCTCGCCACAGATGTAAAGTGGGGCGCCTGCCGCGTTGCTCACGCAGAGGTTGGGAGCTGAGACGCTCTCGATGGGCACGCCGCCGCGCGTGACCTGGGCCGAACGCTCCTCTGTCGTTCCCTCGACGAGCAGCTTAAAGTGCTTGAGGATTGAGACCAGATGGATGACGTCGTACGACCCGGGGTGGCACTGTTCGAATGCGGTGCAGACAACGTGAGAGAACTGCGGGGCGAGCATGCCGTCGAGCCAGCGGGGGTCGCGGGGTGAAAAGCCGCCGAGCAACTCAACTCGCTGGTTGAGCATATCGAGCAACTCGTCTTTGGAGAGGTCGGGGAAAACGTCGAGCAGAATCGTGTCTCCGCGCTGGACGCGACGGGAGAGGTTAAAGGCGGCAACGCCCGAGATGCCAAAGGTTCGGAAGAGCACTTCGCCGTCTTCGCGCCAGAGCTCCTCGTGATTGCGGGTGAGCGTCAAACGGGCGCGGACGCGCAGGCCATCCAGCGTCTTGAGCGCAGTCTGGTCGCCGAAGACCGATGCCGACACAGGGCAGAGGACGGGATGCTGCGGTGTGAGGGAAAGATTGAACGTCTTCGCGATGTCGGCGGGGCTGCCGCCCGTAGCGATAATTACGGCCTTTGCCTGCAGCGTCTCGATCTTGCGAGGGGTGTCGGCAAGCGCCTTCCGAAGCGAGCGGACCTCCGTTTTTCGGTCGTCGTGCTTTTTCGCCTTGAGTGCTCGCGCGGGACGGTCTATTTGGAGCGCCCAGCCCTCGGGCGCTTTGAATGCCGAGGCAACGTTTGCTCCACAGATCAAGGTGATACCCAGGTGATTGCAAGCGTTGAGAAGTGCATCGCGCACCGATTCGGCACGAAGGGAGCGCGGATACAGCCGGCCCTCCTCGGAGGTCGTCATGATGCCCAGCGAGGAGAAGAAACTGCCGAGATCTTGCTCGGGCTGGGGACCCATGACGGATTCGACGAATGCGGGGCGGTTGTACCGCTGGAAATCAATTGATTCGTTGGAAAGGTTGCAGCGGCCGTTGCCGGTCGCAAGGAGTTTAAGGCCGCAGGCAACATCGCGCTCAACGATGCAGACGCTTTTGCTTGCGCGTGCGGCCGTAATGGCGGCGGCGAGACCCGAGGCCCCGCCGCCGATTACCAAGACGTCATAGGAGGCGTTTGTGTTCACTTAGGCCTCGGCGGTCTCGTGCGGGGCAATGGCCTCGACGGCGGAGACGGCCTGGGGCAGCATACCGTCGGGCAATGCGGTCTCAACCTCGCCCTTATCGCAAGCCTCGGCGAGTGCCGGATTGATGGGAAGCTGCCCTAGGATCTCGAGGTTGTAACGCTCGGCGACCTCGGGGAGCTTGCTCTTGCCAAAGACCTCGATCTTCTTGCCGCAATCGGGGCACTCGATATAGCTCATGTTTTCGACGATTCCCAGAATGGGGACGTTCATCTTCTCGGCCATGTTGACCGCCTTGGCGACGATCATCGAGACCAGATCCTGCGGGCTCGTGACGATGACGATGCCATCGACGGGCAGCGACTGGAAGACGGTGAGGGCGACGTCGCCCGTTCCCGGAGGCATGTCGACCATCAGGTAGTCGATGGGGCCCCATGAGGTTTCGCTCCAGAACTGCCTGATGGCACCCGCGATAACCGGACCGCGCCAGAGGACGGGGTCGGTTTCGTTTTGGAGCAGCAGGTTAGAGCTCATAATCTTGACGCCGTGCTCGGAGATTTCGGGCAGCATAAGGTTGCCGAGGGCGTGGACGTGACGTCCGCTCATGCCGAACATCTTAGGGATAGAGGGGCCGGTAATATCGGCATCGAGGACGCCGACCTTGTGACCGTGGCGGGAAAGCTCCGTGGCGATGGCGCCGGTGACGAATGACTTGCCGACACCGCCCTTACCGGAAAGCACGGCGATAACGCGCTTGACCTCGGACAGCGTATTCTCCTCAAATTGCGACGGCGACGTTTGCCCGCCGGCTGCCTGTGCGTGCTCGCAACCCATGTTTGACTCCTTTGTATATGTTGGGGCCGGAGCCCCGCGGTGTGACACGAGCGTCATTGTACCCTCGTTTGCGAGCGGGAGTCATTCATGATGCGTGGCAGGCGATCGGCGGTATTCGAAAGTACGGACCGAGCGTGCGGTCTGCGGCGTCAGACAGCGCAAAAGGTCTGCGAATCTTGTATCACGAACATCTGTGCGCGTCGAGTGCGCTAAACTCATCGTCAGTGTGATTTGAAGTTGTAGGAGGCAAGGAGCTTCCATGTCTGATTCTTCTATCGTTATTCGCGGCGCGCGCGAGCATAACCTGCGCGATATCGATGTTTCCATTCCGCGTGACCAGCTCGTGGTCATAACCGGTCTTTCCGGATCGGGCAAGAGCTCACTGGCGTTCGATACCATCTATGCCGAGGGCCAGCGTCGTTATGTCGAGAGCCTTTCGAGCTATGCGCGTCAGTTTTTGGGCCAGATGGACAAGCCCGATCTGGACTCGATTGACGGCCTGTCGCCGGCCGTGTCGATCGACCAGAAGACGACGTCCAAAAACCCACGCTCGACGGTGGGCACCGTAACCGAGATTTACGACTATCTGCGTCTGCTGTTTGCTCGCGTGGGAACGCCGCACTGTCCTGAGTGCGGTCGTGTCATTGAGCGTCAGACGACCGATCAGGTCGCCGATAAGGTGCTGGCGGCGGGGGAAGGCCGTCGCGCGTTTGTGTTGGCGCCGGTGGTTCGTGGACGCAAGGGCGAATATGCCAAGCTGTTTGAGGACCTGCGTGCGGAGGGCTTTAGCCGTGTGCGCGTCGACGGCGAGGTGCGCTCGCTTGACGACCCTATCGACCTGGACAAGAAGTTCAAACACGACATTGAGGTCGTGGTCGACCGTATCGTGATTCGAGAGAACTCCCTGGGTCGCATTGCCGAGTCCGTTGAGCAGGCGACGGCACTGGCGCACGGTAACGTGAACGTGTACACGCTGCCCGACCGCGACGCTCCCGAGGGAACCGAGGGCGAGCTGCTGGAGTATTCGCTGGCACTGGCGTGCCCGGAACATGGGCATTCCATCGACGACCTGCAGCCGCGCGATTTCTCGTTCAACGCGCCCTATGGTGCATGTCCCGAGTGCGATGGCTTGGGCTTTAAAAAGACGGTCGATGCCGAGGCGCTGATTGAAGACCCCTCAAAGTCGATTGCCGATGGAGTCTTTGGCAGCCTGTTCGGCAATTCCAACTATTATCCGCAGATTTTTGCTGCGGTCTGCAAACACTTTAAGGTGAGTGCCGATACGCCATGGGAGGACCTGCCCCCGCGGGTGCGTCGTGCGTTTTTGGATGGCATGGGCGACACGAAGATTTCGGTCGACTATCAAAAGCTCGATGGGCGTCGCAGCCAGTGGGACACTAAGTTCTCGGGCGTGCGCAACATCCTGTACGAGCGCTACAGCGAGACGACGAACGAGAACACCAGGGCTCGCTTGGAGAAATACATTCGCGAAGAGCCATGCTCGAGCTGTCACGGTGCTCGCCTGCGTCCCGAGATGCTTGCCGTCACCGTGGGCGGCAAGTCCATTTACGATGTCTGCTGCCTCTCGTGTCGCGAGTCGCTCGAGTTTTTTGAGGGCCTGGAGCTTACCGAGCGTCAGCAGTTTATCGGCGGGCGCATCGTCAAGGAAATCCTGGAGCGCCTGCGTTTTCTGGTCGATGTCGGACTCGACTATCTGACGCTTGATCGCGCCTCGGCGACGCTTTCCGGCGGCGAGGCCCAGCGTATTCGCCTGGCAACGCAGATCGGCGCCGGCCTCATGGGCGTTCTGTACATTCTGGACGAGCCGTCGATCGGCCTTCACCAACGCGATAACGAGCGCCTGATCAAGACGCTCGAGCGCTTGCGCGATATCGGTAATACCGTTATCGTCGTCGAGCACGACGAAGATACAATTCGCGCTGCCGACTACGTGATCGATATGGGTCCCGGTGCGGGCGTTAACGGCGGACACGTGGTCGCTGCAGGAACGCCTGCCGATATCATGGCGTGTCCCGATTCCATGACGGGTGCTTATTTGACCGGCAAGCGGATGATCCGCGTGCCCGATGAGCGCCGCAAGCCCGGCCGCGGCTGTCTTAAGATCACGGGTGCCCGCGCTAACAACCTCAAAAACGTTACCGCCAAGATTGAGTTCGGTACGCTCACAGTCGTTACCGGTGTTTCGGGATCGGGCAAGAGCTCCCTGGTCACCGATACGATTGCGCCCGCGCTTACGAATGCCATCCATCGTTCGACGCGTCCCGTGGGGCCGTACAAGAAGATTGAGGGCATTGAGTGCATCGATAAGGTAATCGATATCGACCAGTCACCGATCGGTCGCACGCCGCGCTCGAACCCTGCGACCTATATTGGCCTGTGGGATGATCTGCGTGCGCTATTTGCAAGCACGCCGGAGTCGAAGGCGCGCGGCTACTCGCCGGGACGTTTCTCCTTTAACGTAAGCGGCGGTCGCTGCGAGGCGTGCAAGGGCGATGGACAGATTAAGATCGAGATGCACTTCCTTCCCGATATCTATGTCCCCTGTGAGGTATGTGGCGGCAAGCGTTATAACCGCGAGACGCTCGAGGTTACCTACCGCGGCAAGACAATCTCGGATGTGCTCGACATGAGTGTCACCGAGGCACTGGCTTTCTTTGGGAATATCCCGCAGATTAAGCGCAAACTGCAGACCCTATATGACGTGGGTCTGGGCTACGTGAGCTTGGGCCAGCCCGCTACGACGCTTTCGGGCGGCGAGGCGCAGCGCGTGAAGCTCGCCAAGGAGCTTCATCGTCGTCAGACAGGCAAGACGTTCTACATTTTGGACGAGCCTACAACCGGCCTTCATTTTGAGGACGTTCGCCAGCTGCTCGACGTGTTGCAACGCCTGGTCGATGCGGGCAACACGGTTCTGGTGATCGAGCACAACCTCGATGTCATCAAGGTTGCCGACCGCCTGATCGATATGGGCCCCGAGGGCGGCAATGGCGGCGGAACCGTCGTGGTCTCGGGCACGCCGGAGCAAGTCGCGGCATGTTCGCAGAGCTACACGGGCAAGTTCTTGGCGCCGCTGCTCAAGCGTGACCGTGAGCGTCAGGCGCAGCTCGACGCACAGTAAAGAGACGTTGTAGTACCGACGCGCCACCGATTCCTTCTGATTCGGTGGCGCTTCTGCGTGTCGAGATGGCATATGCGGCGGAATTGGCCCTATACTTAATCCTTGCGTCGCTCTGCGAGGGAAAGGATGTGCCATGGCAAAGGCTGTTAAGACGCCAAAAACCAATGCGATGCGCGAGCTGGAAAGCGCCGGCATCTCCTATGTTCTCCATACGTACGAAGACGATGGCGATGAATCGTCAGGTCTGGGCGTCGCGATTTCCGAGCAGCTTGGCGAGGAGCCCGGTCAGGGATTTAAGACCCTGGTCTGCACGACGCCGTCCAACGACCGTGTCGTGTGCTGCATTCCCGTTGCCGACGAGCTCGACCTCAAGGCCGCCGCGCGCGCCGCAGGCGAAAAGTCGCTGACCATGATGCATGTCAAAGATTTGCTTGCCGCGACGGGGTATGTCCGCGGCGGTTGCAGCCCGGTCGGTATGAAAAAGCGCTTCCGGACGCTGATCGATGAGACATGCGTCCTTTGGGATACCATTTTTATCTCGGGTGGCAAGCGCGGCTATCAGCTTGAGCTTGCTCCCGATGACTTAGTTGCATTTTGCGGGGCGACAGTTGCCCCGATCACGAGAGAGGACTGAGCGATGCCGCAGGAAGAATCAAAGCGCGGAGCTCACTTTGCAAAAGGGTCGGCTCCTCAGACGCCCGCGCCCGAGGCCGCTTCGTTCGATAACGAGATTCGAAACGCCTGGTCCGCTGCCGCTGACCCGGGCGAGACGGCCGTGTACTTGCGTGCCGCCGGTGCCGGCACGGCGCTTCCCCGTACGGTTCTTTCTTCGGCTCGTCCCGATGAGACGGCTGTCTTTTTGGCCGCCGCTCAATCGAGCGCCAGCGTGAAGCCGATCGCCTCCGAGGCTCCTCGTGTGCCGCGTCCCGATGAGACGGCGGTGTTTTTGATGGCTGCCCAGGGAAAGAGCACACCGCAGAGCGCTCCTGCCGCTCGTTCCGCCAAGCCCGCGGCTCATGATGATGGCGAACCGCTTCTTTCGGATGACGAATGGTCGCCGCTTGGTTCGACCGATCCCGTCGAGGGCGTGGCCATCGACGGTGATGACGACTGGGACCCTCTGTCGTTTTCTGCCCGAACCGTCGCTGCCAAAGAAGTTGACACGGTGTTTGGCGACCATGCCATATTCGATGATGATGCCGTATCCGGAAACAACATGCCGAACAGCGATGACGTCGCACCTGCTGATGACGCCGTTTTGGTTGACGATCCCTTTGCGATGACCGGCTCCTTTGCCGTCGCGGACGATTTACTGCCACAAGATGAGGTTCATGAGGACTCTCAGGACGACGTAGACGATATGGGTTCGTCGGACTACTCCACGGTTGGTCGTTCTGCTGGCCTCATGACCGTGCTGACCATCGTGTCGCGCGTCACCGGGTTTATCCGCACGTGGGCCATGGCGGCCGCCATCGGCATGTCGCTGCTCTCGTCCTCCTATCAGGTTGCCAACAACCTGCCCAACATGCTTTACGAACTCGTGATGGGCGGCATGCTCGTTACGGCGTTTTTGCCGGTGTATATGGGTGTGAGGCGCGAGCAGGGCCGCGAGGCATCGAACGAGTATGTCGGCAACTTGCTTGGTATTCTGCTTCTGCTGCTGGGCGGTATCTCGCTGCTGGGCACCGTGTTTGCTCCCGGCTTTATTTGGACGCAGTCGTTCCTTTCGGGCGATGGCGGCAGCATGGACACCGCTGCGTTCATGTTCCGCTTCTTTGCTATCCAAATTCTGTTTTATGGCTTGGGCTCGGTGTTCTCGGGCGTTCTCAACGCACATCGCGACTACTTCTGGTCGACGTTTGCCCCGGTTCTCAACAATGTCATCGTTATCGCCAGCTTTATGGGCTTTGCTCCCGTGTCTGCACAATTTGGCGAGCAGGTCGGTATTATCTTGATCGCAGCTGGTACGACCCTCGGCGTCTTTGTCCAGATGGCCTGCCAGATTCCCGCGCTTGGCAAGCATGGCGTGCGTCCTCATATCCATATCGACTTTAAGGACCCCGCGCTGCGACAGACGATTGCGCTTGGTATCCCGACGCTGCTCGCCACGGTGTGCATGTTTGTCTCGACTTCCATTACCAATGCCGCCGCGCTGGTGGTGCAGCCCGAGACCGGCCCTTCCGTCATCGCATATGCGCGCCTGTGGTACACGCTGCCCTATGCGCTGATCGCCGCCTCGCTTTCGACGGCACTCTATACCGAACTCTCTCACGATGCACAGGAGAAGGATTACGACAGCGTCCGCACGGGCATTTCGCGCGGTGTCGCCCAGATGCTCTTCTTCCTGATTCCGTTTGCGATGTACCTGATCGTCTTCGCCCGTCCGCTCAACATGATCTACTGCGCCGGCAAGTTCGATGAATCCGGTGTGGCGCTGGTGTCGGAGTTCCTTATCTATCTGGCACTTTCCCTGCCGCTCTACGGCGTGGTCGTGCTGATGCAGAAGAGCTTCTCGGCCCTGCTCGATATGAAACCTTATAGCCGCTATTGCCTGTACTCCGCTATCGGTCAGGCCGGTTCGGTGCTGCTGTTTGGCGTGGTGCTGGGCTACGGTATGCCGGCAATTGCGCTTTCGTACGTCGTTGACTACGTGGTCTTGGTCGGATGCTCACTGTGGTGGCTGCGCCGTCGTCTGCATGGCCTTCAGGTCAAGTCTATCCTGCACGGCGGTTTCTTCGGCCTGTTGTTCGGTGGCTTGGGCGCTGCCGCGGGCGCCGGCGTCATGTGGGCACTTGAGCACTTTGTCGGAATGCTTGGCAGCTCGATCCTCATTACCCTGGGCTACGTTTGTGTTGCAGGCGTCGTCTCGCTCGCCGTGACTTTTGGCCTTGCCTTCGTCTTTAAGATGCCCGAGGTCTCCGCGCTGCTTCGTCGCAAGTAGGTGCGCGTGGCAGGTCACGACAACATTCCAACACTTGCCGAACAGGTTTCGCGCGTTCCCACGCAACCCGGCTGCTACCTTTGGAAAGATGCCAAGGGCGATGTCATCTATGTGGGCAAGGCAAAAAACTTGCGTGCCCGTATGCGTCAATATGTGACGCTGCAGGACGAGCGTCAAAAGATTCCGCTCATGATGCAGCTGGTGGCGAGCTTCGACTATATCGTGGTGGAGACCGAGCACGAGGCATTGGTGCTCGAGCGCAATCTGATTGGCCAGTACCATCCGTACTTTAACGTCGATCTCAAAGACGATAAAAGCTATCCCTTTATCGCCATTACCAAGAGCGACTTGTTTCCGGCTATTAAATACACGCGAGAGCGTCATAAACCGGGAACGCGCTATTTTGGCCCCTATACCGATAGCCGCGCGGCGCGTGAGACCATCGATACGCTACGCAAGGTTATTCCTATTTGCTCGGCATCCTGTGCGGAATGGCGCCGCTGCCGCCGCATCGTCGAATCTCATAAGGGCGAAGAAGACATCGTCAATATGATTTGCGCGCAAAACGGGCGCCCCTGCTTTGACTACCATGTCGGGCGCGGGCCGGGCGCATGCGTCGGCGCGATTTCGCCTGCCGACTATGCCAAGAACGTCAAGCGTGTCGAACGTTTCTTGTCGGGCCATCGCAAGGATGTCGTCGACGAGCTCACGTCCGAGATGACGGAGGCAGCCGAGACGCTCGATTTTGAACGTGCGGCGCGCGTCAAGCGTCGCCTGGAAGTCATTAGGGGCCTGGACGATCGCCAACAGGTCGTTTTTCCATCGAGCGTCGATATCGACGTCATCGGCTTCTATCGCGAAGAGACTATCTCTGCCGCCTGTGTCTTTGTCGTTCGCGAGGGCCGAACGATTCGAACTTGTGAGTTCATCCTCGATAAAGGCCTGGATGTCGACGAGGAAGAGCTTCAATCGGGCTTTCTTAAGCGCTATTACGACGAGACGGCTGATATTCCAGCCGAGATCAATCTCTCTGTCGAGCTTGAGGATGCCGAAGCGTTGGGGGAGTGGCTTGCGGGCAAGCGCGAACGCTCTTGCCATCTCCATAGGCCGCAGCGCGGCGAAAAGCACCGCCTGCTCGATATGGCTTCCAAAAATGCACGCCATGCCCTCATGCGCTACATGATGCGCACGGGATATGCTGACGATCGCACCAATCAGGCGCTCCTGGAGCTCGAAAGCGCGCTGGCGCTGCCTGCGCCGCCGTTGCGCATCGAGTGCTTCGATATCTCGACGTTGCACGGCACCTTTACCGTCGCTTCGATGGTGGTATTTACCAACGGTCGTGCCGACAAGGGCCAGTATCGTCGCTTTAAAATTCAGGCCGAATTGGACGAGGCGAACGACTTCGTATCGATGTCCGAGGTTCTGGGGCGTCGCTATGCTCCCGAGCGCATGGCGGACGAGCGCTTTGGCTCGCGCCCCGATTTGCTCGTTGTCGATGGCGGCAAGCCGCAATTGACCGCTGCAATTAAGCAACTTGAGGCGCTCGGCCTCGATATACCAGTTTGTGGCTTGGCAAAGGCCGATGAGGAAGTTTTCGTGCCGTGGGACGAGACTCCCGTCGTTCTGCCGACCGGCTCCGCTTCGCTTTATCTGATCAAGCAGGTTCGCGATGAATCCCACCGATTTGCGATTACGTTCCATCGCGAGTTGCGCGATAAGGCTATGACGGTTTCGGTGCTTGACGACGTTCCGGGCGTGGGACCCACTAGAAAACGTGCCATCATGCGCCATTTTGGCTCGATGAAGCGCTTGCGCGCGGCAAGCGAGCAGGAGATTGCGGAAGTTCGAGGCGTTCCGGCCGATGTCGCCAAAGCGGTCCACGAGGCACTTGTTGCATGGAATGCCGAGCGCGCCCAAGCATCGGCCAACCGTTCCGAAAACTAAACGTGCTTCTAAACAACTGATATACATGATTGGCCGATTTTCAATCATTTATTTCGCGGCGATTACCTGTCGATTTCGGGTTTTATTAACGCTAAAACGTTTGACTAGCCATGGTGAACAACTCTGCTATCCTGCGGGTTGACGAAGACTGATATCTCACCTCGTCGATACATACTGTCTGTCGAATCATTTGTCAATGAATTCGGTGAACGGTAGTAAATACCGTTCAAGCGTATGTATGTATCGGTCGCCGAGCGCGGCACCTCAGTTGGGTTCGTCGGTAGGTAAGGTATATATCGTCCGCAAGTTGCGCGGGGGCAAGTCTAGGTGCTCCCGGGTAAGATTCTCTATTGATAGGAGAAGACATGGCCATCATCAACAAGGGTATGTCCAGGCGTTCGTTCCTCGGCCTCACCGGCAGCGTCGCTGCTGTCGCAGGGCTTGGTCTCACCGGCTGCGGCGGCAGCTCCAACGACGAGGGTTCCGCTTCCGGTTCCGCCGATTCCGCCAACCGTGGCGGCGGTGTGATTACCGCTGGTTCCGCTTACGCTCCGTCCAGCTTCGACCCCGCCAGCACCGGCTCCGCTGTGGGCCTGGGTGCTAACTGGCACGTCGTCGAGGGTCTCTACGGCATCGATTACCACGACTACAGCACCTTCAACGAGCTCGCCACCGACGATCCCAAGTCCGTGGACGACACTACTTTCGAGGTCACCATCCGCAAGGGCGCCAAGTTCTCCGATGGCACCGAGGTCACTGCTGACGACGTCGTCGCTTCCTACACCGCTTGCGCTGCTTCCGCTACCTATGCTCCGTTCTTCCAGCCCTTCGAGTCCATCGAGGCCAAGGACGCCAGCACTGTAACGGTCAAGACCAAGGTCCCCAACTTCTCCCTGCTCAAGGATCGTCTGGCCATCATCCGTGTTACCCCGGCTACTCAGTCCGAGGAGGATCGCGCCAAGCAGCCGATCGGTTCCGGCCCCTGGATGTACGACTCTATCTCCGATACCGAGATCACCCTGGTTCCCAACCCCGAGTACAACGGTGAGTATGCTGCCGAGGATAAGAAGATCCAGTACAGCATCCTGACCGACCCCACCGCTCGCGTTACCGCCCAGCAGGAAGGCTCCACGCTCGTTATGGAGCTCGTCACCGCTGACGCCGTCGACCAGCTCGAGAGCGCTGGCTGCAAGATCGACAACGTCCAGGGCTTCGGCACCCGCTTCATCATGTTCAACGTCGCCAAGGAGCCTTGGAACAACGTCAAGGTCCGTCAGGCCGTCATGTACGCGCTCGACACCGAGAAGATGATCACCAACACCTTCGCCGGCCTTGCCACCGCTGCCAGCTGCTACCTGCCCAAGAGCTTCACCAACTATCATGAGGCTTCCACGGTGTACAAGACCGACGCCAAGAAGGCCAAGAAGCTCATCGAGGAGTCCGGCATCACCCCGGGTGCCATCACCCTGCGCACCACCGACAACGAGCAGATTAAGGGCATGGCCGCCCAGGTCAAGAACGACCTCGACGCTCTCGGCTTCGAGGTGACCATCCAGACCGATACCTCGCCGGCCACCTACGCTGCCATCGACGGCGGCGAGGCCTACGATATCCTTCTCGCTCCTGGCGATCCGTCCTGCTTCGGCGCCGATCCCGACCTGCTGCTCAACTGGTGGTATGGCGACAACGTCTGGATGCAGACCCGTTGCCCGTGGAAGGAGTCCGCTGAGTGGGAGAAGCTCCACGGTCTCATGGACGAGGCTCTTGCCGCCGAGGGTGACGAGCAGCAGAAGAAGTGGAACGAGTGCTTCGACATCATCGCCGACAACGCTGTTCTGTACCCCGTTGTCCACGTCAAGACCGTCTCCGCTTCCTGGGACGATCCGTCCACCGCGCCCAACGGCGAGGCCCTCGATGGCTTCAAGGGCATCGGCACGACGAGCATGTCCTTCAGGGGCGTCGCGACCGTCAAGGCCTAAGACTCGCTTGAGTCATATGTGGGGCGTCGGTCGTAAGGCAACGTCCTCATAGTTGAAACAAAGACCCGGGCGGCCTCGATGTCGCTCGGGTCTTGTAATGAGTATCCATACTCATATACCAGTTGGTCCTACCGACAAAAGAAAGGGGAGAGAACGTGAACAACTTTCTACGTTTGATTGGAAGGCGTCTCGTGGCGCTGCCGATCATGGCATTGGGCGTCACCGTCCTGGTGTTCTTCCTTATGTCGTTCTCCAAGACCGACCCCGCCTATACGGCGTTGGGTGACGGTGCCTCGCCCGAGGCGGTTGCCGAGTACCATGAGAAGTATGGTCTGGACGACCCCTGGCCCGTGCGCTACGTGCGCTACATGGGCGATCTGATCCATGGTGACATGGGCACCTATGGTGCTGCTCGCAACTCCGTTGCCAAGCGCATCTCCACGGCCCTGCCCGTCACGATGCAGCTGACCTTCATCGGTCTTGCCATCGGCGCGGTCGTCTCGTTTTTGCTCGGCGTCATCGCGGCACTGTATCGCGATAAATGGCCGGACCAAGTGATCCGCGTCTTTTCCATCGCCGGCTTGGCAACCCCGTCGTTCTGGCTTGCCGTTCTGTTGATTCTGCTGTTCTCTTCCTACCTTAAGGTGCTCCCGGCATCCGGTGCTCTGCCTCACTTCACCACCAACCCGGCTGGCTATCTGGGACGTATGATCATGCCCGCTATCGCTCTGGCATTCCCGCTGACGGGCCAGATGACTCGTATCGTGCGTACGGCCATGGTCGAGGAGCTCGATAAGGACTATGTCCGTATGGCTCGCGGCGCCGGCGTTCCCGAGAAGGTCGTCGTCGGCATCAACGTTTTGCGCAACGCACTGATCACCCCGGTCACCACCCTCGGTCTTAAGATCGGCTACCTCATGGGCGGTGCTGTCGTCATCGAGGTCATCTTCAACCTCCCCGGCATGGGTACTGCGATTCTGCAGGGCGTTCAGGGCAACGAGGCGAACCTGGTTCAGGGCGTCGTCATCGTCGTTGCTCTTGCCTTCATCATCATCAACATCGTGGTTGACATGCTCTACCTGCTCATCAACCCGCGCATCAGGACGGTGTAGATTATGGTAAAGATTCGAGAGAAGCAAACCGAGCAGCTCGAGAAAGCTGCCTCCAAGGGGCTCAAGCTCGGTGGCTGGAAGAAGATGACGCTGTCTTCTAAGATTGCCGCCGTCGTGCTGGTGCTGGTCGCCCTGACCGCGATTCTGGCGCCCCTTCTTGCCCCCTATAGCCCGGTCGAGATCTTTACGGCTCGCCAGGCTCCCGGCAATGGATTTATCTTCGGTACCGACGATAAGGGCCGCGACATCCTGTCGCGTATGCTTTACGGTGGCCGTTACTCGCTGATCATCGGCTTCGGTGCTACCGCCATGGCTCTGGTTTGCGGTTCGGTCGTGGGCGCCCTCGCGGCGGTTTCGCGCAAGTCCGTTTCCGAGGCGATCATGCGCATCCTGGACATCATCATGTCCATCCCGGGCATCGCCCTCGCGGCCGTCTTCGTCTCCATCCTGGGCAATTCCGTGCCGTCAATCATCTTCGCCATCGGCTTTATGTACACTCCGCAGATTGCCCGTATCGTGCGCGCCAACATTGTGTCCGAGTACGGCGAGGACTATGTCCGCGCGGTCATCGTTTCCGGCGCCAAGGCTCCGTGGATTTTGATCAAGCATGTTCTGCGTAACTGCATCGCCCCGATTATGGTCTTCACCGTTACCCTGGTCGCCGACGCCATCATCTTCGAGGCCTCGCTGACCTTCATCGGCGCTGGTATCCAGGAGCCCACCGCTACCTGGGGCAACATCCTCGCTGACGCTCGCGGTGGCGTGCTTGCCGGCCGTTGGTGGCAGGCACTGTTCCCGGGCCTGGCCATCATGATCACCTGCCTGGCGCTCAACATCCTCTCCGAGGGCATTACCGACGCCATGGCCGCTGCTCCCTCCGCCGCCCTGGATCCGACCGATTCCTCCAAGCGCCGCGAGGCCGACCTGCTGGTCTCCGACCCCGTTCGCGCCTACAAGGAGCAGGCTCAGTCCCTGTCCGCCCGTCTTGGCGCCCTGCGCGATGTCGAGCTCAAGCGTAACGACCGCCATGTGCCCGATGAGTCCGTTGAGCCGATCCTTTCGGTCCGCGATTTCTGCATCCAGTTTGAGCACCACGGTGACATCAACGTCGTCGACCATGTCAACTTTGATGTACGTCCTGGCCAGACCATGGGCCTGGTCGGTGAGTCCGGCTGCGGTAAGTCCATCACCACGCTGGCCATCATGGGTCTGACCGATGATGACGAGCACCTTTCCGGTGAGGTTCTCTGGGAGGGTCGCGACCTGCTCAAGATGAGCAAAAAAGAGTGGTTCGGCCTGCGCGGTACCGATATCGCCATGGTCTATCAGGACGCCCTGTCCTCGCTCAATCCCTCCATGCTCATTTCCGCCCAGATGAAGCAGCTCACCAAGCGTGGCGGCACCCGTAGCGCCGAGGAGCTCCTGGAGCTCGTGGGCCTCGACCCCAAGCGTACGCTCGAGAGCTATCCGCATGAGCTTTCCGGTGGTCAGCGTCAGCGCGTTCTGATCGCTATGGCCCTTACCCGCGACCCCAAGCTGGTCATCTGCGACGAGCCCACGACCGCTCTGGACGTTACCGTCCAGAAGCAGGTCATCAAGCTGCTTAACGACCTTCAGGCCAAGCTCGGCTTTGCCATGATCTTCGTTTCGCACGACCTGGCACTGGTCGCCGAGGTCGCTCATAACATCACGGTTATGTACGCCGGCCAGGTTATCGAGCAGGCGCCCACCAAGGAGCTGCTCACCAACCCGATCCACGAGTACACTCGCGGTCTTCTGGGTTCCGTCCTGTCCATCGAGAGCGGTTCGGGCCGCCTGCACCAGGTGCCCGGCGCCGTTCCGAGCCCGCGCGATTTCCCCAAGGGCGATCGCTTCGCGCCCCGCTCGAGTCATCCGCGCATTGGCCTGGACACCCGTCCGGTCTTCAAGCGCGTGCCCGGCACCGAGCACTTCTATTCCGAGCTCCCCGATGAGGTGCTCAAGGCAAATGGTTTGACCCCTCACGCGGAGGTGATGTAGATGAGCGAGACCGCAGTCAACGGCGTCGAGCCGATCATCTTCCTTGATGACGTCCACGTCACCTTTAGGACCCGTACCGGCTCGATTCTGCACCCCAACCTGGTTCACGCCGTCCAGGGTGTAACGATTAAGCTCATGCCCGGACAGACCATCGGCATCGTCGGCGAGTCCGGTTGCGGAAAGTCCACCACCGCCAACGTCATGTGCGGCCTGCAGGCCCCCACGAGCGGCAAGGTCTACTTTAAGGGCAAGGACGTTACCAAACGTACCGCCGAGGACCGTCGCCACATGGGTCGCGTCATCTCGGTCGTGTTCCAGAACCCGGCCACGGCGCTCAACCCCCGCATGGTCGTTCGCGAGCAACTGCTCGACCCTATGCGCGTCCACAACCTGGGTACCGAGGCCGAGCAGGAGAAGCGCGTCAAGGAGCTCTTGGAGCTCACCGGTCTGCCCAGCTCCGCCGCCGAGGTTCTTCCCGGCCAGCTTTCGGGCGGCCAGCGCCAGCGCGTCGCAATTGCTCGTGCCCTGTCGCTGAACCCCGATGCCATCATCGCCGACGAGCCCACCTCGGCTCTGGACGTTTCGGTCCGCGCGCAGATTCTGAACCTGCTGACCGACCTTAAGAAGGAGCTCGGCCTGGCCATGGTGTTCATCAGCCATGACATCCAGACGGTCCGCTATATCTCTGACGACATCATCGTTATGAATGGCGGCAAGATCGTCGAGCATGGCGAGGCCAAGCAGGTCTTCCAGCACCCTCAGGACCCCTACACCAAGATGCTGCTCGGCGCTGCGCCGTCGCTGCTGCATCCCAAGCTCGGCGAGTAGCCTCGCTTTCCCTCCCGTGCGCCCGGTTCCCTTGCCGGGCGCACCTCCGTTGCGATTTCGAAAGGCTGGGTTCACGAGCCATGCCAAGTGCTCAGGAGCTACAACAGCAATTTGGTGAATATCGAGGCGCTATGCCCCGTCCATCGGATTTCGATCTCTTTTGGAAGGACCGCATGGCCGAGGCCGACGCCGTCGAGCTCGACTACGCGATTGAGGCGGCTTCGGTTGCGGATTCCGCGACCTGTCAGTTTTTCGACCTCTGGTATACCGGCATGTGTGGTGCACGCCTGCATGCCAAGTACCTCAAGCCGGTCTCGGAGGAGCCCGTGCCGCTGGTGCTTCAGTTTCATGGATATCCGGGTGCGAGCCGCAGCTGGTTTGAGCAGGCGTCGTTTGCGGGCATGGGCATGGCGCTCATTGCTCTCGATTGTCCTGGCCAAGGAGGCCCCTCCGAGGACATTGGTGGATTTGAGGGCACGACGGTCGCGGGCCATATCGTCGCCGGTATCGACGGCGACCCGGCCAACCTCTACTATGTCCGCTTGCACCAGGATATCCGCATTCTGTGCCGTATCGTTCGCGAGCTCGAGGGCATCGATCTTACCCGCGTGTACGTGAACGGCGCATCGCAGGGCGGCGGTTTGGGTATTGCGACCTGCGCACTCAATAGCGATTTGGTTGACCGCGCGGCCATCCTCTATCCCTTCTTATCGGACTTCCGCCTGGTTTGGGATCTGGATGCCGACGATATCGCCTACGAGGGTCTGCGCTATTGGTCGCGCTGGTTTGACGAGGACTCGACTCGTATTGACGAAGCCTATGCCAAACTGGCGTACTTCGATTCCAAGAACTTTGCCCCCATGGTCAAATGCCCCGTGCTGTTTGGTACGGGCACAGCCGATATCGTCTGTCCGCCGGCAACGCAGTTTGCGGTGTACAACAACCTGCCCTGCGAGAAGCGCCACGAGTTCTTTGAGGGCTTTGGTCACGAGGAGATTCAGGACTTTGATGATCTGATCATTCCGTTTTTCTGTGAGGGAGGGGAGGCTCATGTCTAAGTGCGAGAGCAATGTTGACGAGCTGATAGTCCCCGGGCTCGTGGGAATTCCTGGAACGGTTTCGTCAAGGCTCGCAGAATATCGGGACTGGCACGGTGATGTCCAAGCAGATGTTTCTGATTTAGAGACATGCGCTTCGAATCTTGAGATTCAAGGCCTGGCCATTACAGCGATTGACTTTGTTAACCCCTGCGCCCGTTACTCGGAGGTTTCCTTTGAACTCGGTGACGATGCGGTCCACGCTCGTTTGATTGAGCCTGTTGGTCGTGCCCGAGTATCTGAGCGCGTGCCACTGTGCCTGATGTTCCACGACATCGATCGGCCTGTGCGCGGTTGGCATCACATGACGAGATTTGCCGCCATGGGGTATGCCGTCCTCGCGCTGGATGATGATGTTGCTGGTGCGGACGACCTGCAGCAGGGGATTACCTCGCCTGCTTTTGTCGAGCGCGTCCGTTGGGGCTGCGCGTTGGCGAAGGTCGCGCGCAATCTTGATGGCGTGGACCCCGACCGCATTTTTGCATGGGGCGAGGGTCTAGGCGGTGGAGTCGCGCTGGCGGTTTCTGCTCTGGACGAGCAGGGCCTTGCCTGCACGGCGGTTGCCAATCCAGTTCCCGGTGGCCTCGAGGTGCTGTCGTCTCGTGTGCGCGGCTCGGTGCTCATGGGCACTTCGCTCATGGATACCGTGAGCGACCCCAAGGGTCAGTTTGCCGTATTCAACGGTTTTGAGTGTGACCGGAGGCATATCATCTATGCCAAATACGCTCACGAGCGCATCAATGCGTTCGAAAACGAAGTCGTCGACTTCTTTAGCCAAACGTTCTACCCGTGTTCTTTGGCCTAGACGGCCTGGACACTGCCAACAAGAGTGGGCGGCATAGGGCTGCCCGCCAGACAACTAAGGAGATTCTTGTGGCAACTCAGAAATTCACCGGCGTTATCCCTCCCGTCGTTGTTCCCGATACCGAAGACCACCAGCTCGATGTTGCCTCCTTTGAGCGCAGCATCAACCGCATGATCGATGCCGGCGTCGATGGCCTGTTCTTCCTGGGCTCCTCGGGCGAGGTCGTCTTCTCCACCGACGAGCGTCGTCGTCAGATCATCGCCGAGGCCGTGCGCATCGTCGATCACCGCGTGCCTGTTCTGGTCGGCATCATCGACACCGAGACCGAGCGCATGATCGAGCACGGCAAGGTCGCTCAGGAGCTGGGTGCCGACGCGCTTGTCGCCACCTGCCCGTTCTATGCCCTGCAGGGCATGACCGAGGTCGAGGAGCACTTCCGCATCCTGCACGAGGAACTCGACCTGCCCATCTTCGCCTACGACATCCCCGTGTGCGTCCACACCAAGCTCCCCTGGAAGCTCCTTGCCAAGCTCGGCGCCGAGGGCGTCCTGGCCGGCGTCAAGGATTCCTCGGGCGATGACATCTCGTTCCGCTACCTCGTTCAGGAGAACGAGAAGAACGGCCACCCGATGAGCATCCTCACCGGTCACGAGGTTGTTGTCGACGGCGCCTACCTCGGTGGCGCCGACGGTTCCGTCCCGGGTCTCGCTAACGTTGAGCCCGAGGGCTACGTGCGTCAGTGGAAGGCCGCTCAGGCCGGCGACTGGGCTACCGTCAAGGCCGAGCAGGATCGCCTCAACGAGATCTCCCACATCTGGGATGTCACCTCGGGCGTCCAGGGCTATGCCGGTGGCGTCGGCGCCTTCAAGACCGCTATGAACCTCATGGGCATCTTCGACAGCCCGACCATGCCGCGCCCGGTGAAGGCCATGACCGGCGAGAACGTCGAGGCGATTAAGAAGGTCCTCCAGGACAACGGTCTCCTGTAAAGCTTCCCCAGGCACCCGATCTTGGGGCTCAAGTGGTCGGGCGTGACCCATTAGGTCAACGCCTGACCACTTTCACCCCAACCTCGGGCACCTGGAAAACCTTTACCGCGCTGTGGCGGCTAGTCTGACGGCGCATTTCCTGTAGTTGTTTTTATCTCCTAAGGAGAGCGACATGGAGAACAAGTACGTCTGCTCTGTCGACATCGGCGGAACTAAGATCGCGACCGCCATTATGGAGTACCCGGCTGACGGCAGCGTGCCCCATCCCGTATTTGAGGCCGAGGTTCCTACCGAGGCCCAGGAGGGCGGCGAGGCCGTCTTCCAGCGTATCGAGGCGTCCATCAAGGCCGCTCTTGAGGCGAATCCCGATGTCGAGGTCCTCGGTGTCGGTATCGGTGCCGCAGGCGTCGTCGATCCCAAGACGGGCGCCATCGCGTATGCCAACGAGATCATGCCCGGCTGGTCCGGCGTTCAGTTGGGGCCGCGCCTGCGCGAGGACCTTGGTCTTCCCGTTGCCGTGGTGGGAGACGTGCAGGCTCATGCTCTGGGCGAGGCCCACTGGGGCGTCGGTAAGGGCAAGTTCTCCGTCTTGTGCCTTGGCATCGGTACGGGCATCGGCGGCGCATATGTCGAGAACGGCCGCGTGATGCAGGGCTTCCATGGTGCTGCCGGCCATATGGGCCACATCGAGTGCTCGGCTGCTGCCGGCATTCCCTGCGCCTGCGGACGTTCTGGTCATCTTGAGTCGGTTGCTTCGGGCACTTCCATTGGTCGTATGTACGATGAGCGCTTTGGTCGCGTCGACCCCAGCCGTCCTTCGGTCGGTCGCGATGTGAACGACCTGTGCCGTGCGGGCGACGCAAAGGCGGCCGAGGTCATCCATGACGCCGGCTTTGCGCTGGGCGCCAGCTTGGGCTCGCTTGCCAACATCTTGGATCCCGAGGTCATCGTGCTTTCGGGAGGTGTGATTCACCAGGGTCCCGATTGGCGCTCGCAGACGTGGAAGGACTCGGTGCACGAGGGCTATGCCAGCCAGGCGCTCGACCCGCTTCAGGACACGCCGATCCTCATCGGTTCTCTGGAGGGCGACGCGCCGCTTATCGGTGCCGCCGAACACCTTCTTGCGTCGTTGAAGTAAACATAACTACCAAGTGCGCCTTCTGAGGTGCCGCAGATTGACGTGAAAGAGGAGCGAAGCGTACTTTGGTATGCGAGCGACGGTTTGAACGTCAAGGTGCGGTGTCTCAGAAGGCTGTTTTGAGAAAGGTTGAGTCGAACATGACCGTTGATCCTTTGATCCAGTCCCTAAAGGGCAAGCTCGTCGTGAGCGTTCAGGCCTATATGGGCGAGCCGCTTCGTACGCCCGAGACCATGGCTCAGATGTCTCGCGCCTGCGAGCTTGGTGGCGCCGCCGCTATTCGCTGCCAGGGTCTTGCCGACATCGCCGCCATTAAGGGCCGCTGCGAGGTTCCCGTCATCGGCCTGTGGAAAGATGGACACGAGGGCGTCTACATCACGCCGACGCTGCGTCATGCTCGCGCCTGCGTTGCCGCCGGTGCCGACATCGTGGCAATTGATGCCACTGATCGCCCACGTCCCGATGGCAAGACCGTCGAGGACACCTTCCGTCCGCTGCACGAGGAGGGCGTGCTCCTGATGGCCGACTGTGCCACCATCGAGGATATTCGTCGTGCTGTCGACATGGGCTTTGACCTGGTGTCCACCACGCTTTCTCATGGTGTTGCCGCTATCGATTGCACCATGGCCGACGGTCCCGATCTGCCGCTCCTGCGCCAGGCGACCGAGGAATTTCCCGGCCTTCCCATCATCTGCGAGGGCCGCGTGCACACGCCCGAGGAGGCCCGCGCTGCGATTGATGCGGGCGCCTGGGCAGTTGTCGTGGGCACTGCCATTACGCACCCCACGAGTATTACGAGTTGGTTCAAAGCCGCGCTTGAGGCGTAAGACGGACCTCGTATCCGCTCAGGGCGGTATACTCATTAAAGGCAATTGACCGCGCGGGATCCGGGTTGCTGGGTCCCGCGCTTGTTTTTAGGAGGCAGCACATGCAAAAGGGAGATGCCATGGATGCGGCGGAGCGCTCGGAGCGCATCCCCGATATCGTCATCATCACCGGAATGTCCGGATCGGGCCGAACGCAGGCCATGCATGTGTTCGAGGACATGGGCTACTTTTGCATCGACAACTTGCCTCCGCGTCTGATTGCCCAGCTTGCCGAACTCGTCGGCATCAATACGGGCGTGGGCAGGCATCTTGCCGTCACCTGCGACCTGCGCAGCCAGGGCTTGTTCGATGAGCTGCTCGATGCCGTTGCCGCGCTCGAGGAGCGCGAGATGAGCTGTGACATCGTGTTTCTCGAGGCCTCTGACGAGGTGCTGATCCGTCGTTATAGCGAAAACCGCCGCCGCCATCCCATTGCCAAGCCGGGGGAGACTACGGCCGATGCGATTCAGCGCGAGCGTCTGCAGCTGCAGGGTGTGCGCGATCGAGCCGATATGATCATCGATACGAGCCGCTTGCGCACCTCTGCTCTGCGCAACAAATTGCGCATGGCGTTCTCCGAGTTGTCCGACCAGCAGCTCATGGACGTTCACGTGTTCTCGTTTGGCTTTAAGCACGGTATGCCCGTCGAGGCGGACATTATGATCGACGTTCGCTTCCTGCCCAATCCGTTCTACGATCCCGAGATGCGCACGATGACCGGTCTCGATAAGAAAGTCTCTGACTTTGTTCTGGACCATCCCAAGACCCAGGAGTTCTGGAAGGCCTGGACGCAGCTGCTCGATACGGTCATGCCCGGCTATATCGCGGAGGGCAAGCCACAGCTTTCTATTGCCATCGGTTGCACGGGCGGTCAACACCGCAGCGTTGCCATCGCCGAGGCCACGGCACGTTATTTGGAAGGCGCCCAGTATCACGTGAGCATTTCCCATCGCGACCTGTCGCGCGCCAACACGAAAGCATAGGCCTGCATGTCGTTTACCGCCGAGGTGCGTGACGAGCTCGCGCGCTGCGAACCCGAATGTGAATACTGCGATTTGTCGACGCTTGCCGCCCTGACGCGTGTGAGCGGTACACTTTCGCTGGCCGGCTCCGGGCGGTATCGTTTGACGGTCGCGACCGAGACGGGTGCCGTCGCGCGCACGATGATCACGCTGACGCATCGCATCCTTAAGCTCAAAACGGAATTTACCGTTCGTAAATCGGTCTTGCATAAGGTCCGTAACTATCTCATTACCCTGCCCGATCAGCCCGACCTGGACAAGGCTCTGGTGCTGCTGGGCATTCTCGACCGCAGGGGAGGGCTCGTAGCTGGTGTTCCCCGGCACATCGTTGCCCGTCCCTGCTGCAGGCTTGCCTACATTCGCGGCGCGCTCATCGCCGGCGGTTTCGTGGCCGATCCCCGCGGCGACTTTCATTTGGAGATCGCGGTGCAGGGCGAGCAGTATGCCCGGGGCCTTTGCGATCTATTGGAGCAGATTGGGGTCCATGCGCGCGTTAACGCGCGGCGCGGGTCCTTTGCCGTCTACATTAAGAGCGCCGAGGAGATCGAGCAGCTCCTAAAGCTGGTCGGCGCCAAGCGCAGCGTTGCCGAGATTGAGGAGGCGCGCGCGGTCAAGTTGGTTAAGAACGATGTGAACCGTCGCGTGAACGCCGAACTGGCCAATCAGACCAGAAGTGCGGGTGCCGCTCAGCATCAGCTTGCGTTGATCGATGAGCTCGAGCAGCGGGGTTTGCGCGACACGCTTCCGGACGCCTTGGCAGTCTTTTGCGACCTGCGCGAGCGCTATCCCGATCTGTCGCTGCGCGATCTGGGCGAGATGGCTGACCCTCCCTTGTCGAAGTCTGCCCTGTACCATCGCGTTTTGAGGCTTGAAAAGCTCATTGAAGCAAACAGGTAGTTGAGCGAAACTGCTTATATAGGGATTGAACTGCTGTTTTACTCTTTAAAACGTTTTAACGTAAATTTGATTTTCAATTTCGAGCATTCTCGTGAAATTCAAGTCAAAAAAAAGGTATATTAGGCGAGTGGTTAGTTTGTGGGCCTCAACGGCGGGCGCTGTAGCTCGCGGGGGCCTTACGAAAGGAGACACAATGGCAGTAAAGGTTGCTATTAACGGCTTCGGTCGCATCGGTCGTCTGGCTTTCCGTCAGATGTTCGGTCATGAGGGCTCCGAGATCGTCGCTATCAACGACCTCACCTCTCCCGATATGCTCGCTTACCTGCTGAAGTACGACTCCACGCAGGGCAACTACGCTCGCGATCACGAGGTCGTTGCTGGCGAGGATTCCATCACCGTTGACGGCAAGGAGATCAAGATCTACAAGGAGGCCGACGCCAACAACCTGCCTTGGGGCGACCTCGACGTCGACGTCGTTCTCGAGTGCACCGGCTTCTACACCAGCAAGGCTAAGGCTCAGGCCCACATCAACGCTGGCGCCAAAAAGGTCGTCATCTCCGCTCCGGCCGGCAGCGATCTGCCCACCATCGTGTACAACGTCAACCATGAGACGCTGACCGCTGAGGACAACATCATCTCCGCTGCTTCCTGCACCACCAACTGCCTCGCCCCGATGGCCAAGGGTCTGAACGACTTCGCTCCCATCGTGTCCGGCATCATGACCACCATTCACGCCTGGACCGGCGACCAGATGCCGCTCGACGGCCCGCAGCGCAAGGGCAACAAGCGTCGTAGCCGTGCCTGCGCCGTTAACATCGTCCCCAACACCACCGGTGCTGCCAAGGCTATCGGCCTGGTTCTCCCCGAGCTCAACGGTAAGCTCATCGGTGCCGCCCAGCGCGTCCCGACGCCGACCGGCTCCATCACCAACCTCTACGCTGTCGTTGACAAGAAGGTCACCGTCGACGAGGTCAACGCTGCTATGAAGGCCTACGCCGCCACCATCTCCGAGACCTTCGGTTACAACGAGGACGACATCGTCTCCACCGACATCATCGGCGAGACCCACGGCTCCATCTTCGACGCCACTCAGACCATGTGCTCTGATCTCGGCAACGGCCAGACCCTCGTTCAGGTCACCTCTTGGTACGACAACGAGAACTCCTACACCTCTCAGATGGTCCGCACCATCAAGTACTTCGAGAAGTTCGTTGCTTAATTTAGCTTTTAGCGAATAGCTCGTTGAGCGTCTAAAGAAGGGCGCGGCCTCATAGGGCTTACACCCTAGGGTCGCGCCCTTTTTATAGGAAATCGTCTGCCGTAATGGGAGGCAGACACGTACGAAAGGTAGAAGCAAACATGGCCTTTACCAAGAAGACCGTCCGCGACATCGATGTCGACGGCAAGCGCGTTCTCGTCCGCGTTGACTTCAACGTGCCTATCAAGGATGGCGTCGTTGGCGACACCACCCGTATCAAGGCTGCCCTGCCCACCATCAACTACCTCGTTGAGCACAACGCTCGCGTCATCCTCATGAGCCACCTCGGCCGCCCCGAGGGCACCGGCTTCCAGCCTGAGCTCTCCCTCGAGCCTGTCGCCAAGAAGCTCGCCGAGCTCTCTGGTCTCGACGTCGCCTTTGTCGCCGACACCTACGGCGAGAAGGCTGCCGAGGCTGTCGCTGCCGTCGAGCCGGGCAAGGTCCTCGTTCTCGAGAACGTCCGTTTCGACAAGCGTGAGAAGAAGAACGACCCCGAGATCGCCAAGAAGCTCGCTTCCTATGGTGACGTCTTCGTTCTCGATGCCTTCGGCACCGCTCACCGCGCCCAGGGTTCCGTCGTGGGCCCCGCCGCTTACCTGCCTGCCGTCGCCGGCTTCCTGCTCGAGAAGGAGGTCGACACGCTGACCGGCATCTTCGCCGAGCCCGAGCGCCCCTTCGTCGCCATCGTCGGCGGTTCCAAGGTTTCCTCCAAGATCGGCGTTCTCGATCACCTCATCGACTCTGCTGACACCCTGATCATCGGTGGCGGTATGGCCTACACCTTCTTCCTGGCTCAGGGCCTGTCCGTCGGTCAGTCCCTCAAGGAAGAGGACTGGGTCGAGCGCGCTGGCGAGATGCTCAAGAAGGCCGAGGAGAAGGGCGTCAAGATCCTGCTCCCCATCGACAACCGCGTTGCCGATCATTTTGGCGAGGACGCTGTCCCCGAGGTTGTCGCTTCCGACGCTATCCCCGACGATCGTGAGGGCATGGACATCGGCCCCAAGACCGAGGAGCTCTACGCCGAGGCCGTCAAGGGCGCCAAGACCGTGTTCTGGAATGGCCCCATGGGCGTCTTCGAGTTCGACAACTTTGCTCACGGCACCCAGGCTATCGCCGAGGCTGTCGCCGAGGCCGACTGCACCTCGATCATCGGCGGTGGCGACTCTGTCGCAGCTGTCAACAAGTTCAACCTGGCCGACAAGATGAGCTGGATCTCCACCGGTGGTGGCGCTTCCATGGAGCTCGTCGAGGGTAAGGCCCTGCCCGGAGTGGAGGCGCTTCTCGATGCCTAATCGCACCCTTCTTATCGCTGGTAACTGGAAGATGAACAACGACGTCGCCGAGGCTGCCAAGCTCGCCGACGAGCTGGCTCAGGCTCTGCCCGAGGTTCCGGCTGGCGTCGAGGTGCTCGTCTGCCCTCCGACCATCGACATCACCACGGTTCATGACCGCATTCAGGCTGCCCCCATCGCCCTCGGTGCACAGAACGTGTACTGGGAGGCCAAGGGTGCCTTCACCGGTGAGTCCTCTTGCGACATGCTCAAGTCCGCTGGCTGCACCTACTGCATCATCGGT
The DNA here is from genome assembly GCF_040098065.1 of Collinsella sp. CLA-JM-H32B. Taxonomy (NCBI): domain Bacteria; kingdom Bacillati; phylum Actinomycetota; class Coriobacteriia; order Coriobacteriales; family Coriobacteriaceae; genus Collinsella; species Collinsella sp. CLA-JM-H32B. The sequence continues at coordinate 31,556 of NZ_JBBNNA010000004.1, forward strand.
CACTCCGAGCGTCGCGACTACTTCCACGAGACCGACGAGGACCAGAACAAGAAGGCTAAGGCTCTCGTTGCCGCCGGCCTTGTTCCCGTCTTCTGCTGCGGCGAGTCCCTCGAGGTCCGCGAGGCTGGCACCTATGTCGAGCACGTCGTGAACCAGGTCAAGGCTGGCCTTGCTGGTCTTGAGATCACCTGCCCCAAGCAGGTCGTCGTCGCCTACGAGCCCATCTGGGCCATCGGCACCGGCAAGACCGCTACCGCCGAGGACGCTCAGGAGGTCTGCGGTGCTATCCGTGAGACCCTCAAGGAGATGTTCGGCGAGGAGCTCGCTAACGGCATCCGCGTGCTGTATGGCGGTTCCGCCAAGCCCGGCAACATCGCCGAGCTCGTCGCCAAGCCCGACGTTGACGGCGCCCTCGTGGGCGGCGCTTCGCTCAAGGCTGCCGACTTCGCCTCTATGGTCGTCAAGGCAGGCGAGTAGGACATATGGCACAACGTCATCTTCCTGCACTCCTGATTATCATGGACGGCTGCGGCCTTGCTCCGGCCGATGGCGAGAACGCCGTCGCCGCTGCCAAGACGCCCTTCCTTGATGGCCTGTACGAGAAGTATCCTCACACCACGCTCGGTGCTTCGGGCGAGGACGTGGGCCTTCCCGACGGCCAGATGGGCAACTCCGAGGTGGGTCACCTCAACATCGGTGCCGGTCGCATCGTGTTCCAGGAGCTTTCGCGCATCAACAATGCCATCAAGGACGGCTCCATCGCCAAGAACGAGGTTTTCGTCAAGGCCATGGACGATGTCAAGGCTGACGGCAAGACTCTCCACCTCATGGGCCTTATGAGCCCTGGCGGCGTTCACTCCCACATGAACCACGTCGAGGCTCTGGTCAAGATGGCTGCCGAGCATGGTGTCAAGACCGTTCGCGTCCACGCCTTCATGGATGGCCGCGACGTCGACCCGCAGTCCGGTGCCGGTTACATGAGTGAGTTCTGCGCCTTCCTGGCCAAGATTTCCGAGGAGACCGGTTGCGACGCTCGCGTTGCCACCGTCTCGGGTCGTTATTGGGCGATGGACCGCGACAACCGTTGGGAGCGCATCCAGCGCGCCTACGACGTCATGGTCAACGCGTCCGATGCTGATACCGACCCCGTTGCCGGTATCAAGGCCTACTACGAGAAGGACCCGCGCGGCGACGAGTTCGTCGAGCCCTTCGCTGCCCACAACGAGGGCATCCACGAGGGCGACGCGGCTATTTTCTTCAACTTCCGTCCCGACCGCGCACGTCAGATGACCCGCGTGTTCACGGACAAGGAGTTCGACGGCTTTGAGCGCGAGCAGATCAAGCTCTCGCACTTTGTGACGATGACCGAGTACGATCCGACGTTTGACGTCGAGGTCGCCTTCCCCAAGACGTTCCCCGAGAACGTCCTGGCCGACGTCATCGCCGCCAATGGCCTGAAGCAGCTGCACACCGCCGAGACCGAGAAGTACGCCCACGTGACGTTCTTCCTCAACGGCGGCATCGAGGAGCCCAAGGAGGGCGAGGAGCGCGTGCTCGTCGCTTCCCCCAAGGTCGCTACCTACGATCTGCAGCCCGAGATGAGCGCTCCCGAGGTGACCGAGAAGCTTGTCGCCGCCATCAACGAGGATCGCGCTGATTTCTACATCGTGAACTTCGCGAACTGCGACATGGTTGGTCACACCGGTGTCTTCGACGCCGCCGTTAAGGCCGTCGAGGCTGTTGACGATGCCCTGTCCAAGGTTGTCCCGGCGATTCTCGCCAAGGGCGGCTTTGCGCTGATTACCGCCGACCACGGTAACGCCGATCACATGTTTGACGTTGCTTCCGACGGTTCCAAGCATCCGTTTACGGCTCACACCACCAACCGCGTGCCGTTCATCATTGTTGATGAGAAGGCACAGCTCACCGGTATCGAGGACGGCCGTCTTTCCGATATCGCTCCGACCATGCTCACCATGGCTGGTATTGAGCCTTCCGCCGAGATGACGGGCCGCGTGCTCGCCACCGAGGCCTAATAGAAAACAAATACCGTTTTCTAGTAAGGGGGTTGTCCACAACCGGACAACCCCCTTTTTGGTATTTCTGCCATTTCCACCCCGTCCTTGAGTGGCAGGTAGGGGAGAGCGGGGGATTGTGGTACAGTACTGGAGTTTGAACTGTTCTATTAAGGAGCTTATCTATGGGTCCGTTCCAGATTCTTCTGTTTGTCGTTTGGGCTGTTTCTGCCGTGGCGCTGACGATTCTCGTCCTGATGCATTCCGGTAAGGGTACCGGCGTTTCGGATATGATTGCCAGCTCGCTGTATAACTCCAGCTCTGCCACGGGCGTCATGGAGCAGAACCTTGACCGCCTGACCGTCATCATGGCTGTCGTGTTTGCCGTGTGCGTCGTGCTGTGCATGTTCTTCTTCCCGCAGGGCATCGTGGGCTACTAATCACGAGCTGCATAAATACTTGAAAAGGGTCCCGCAAGTGCGGGACCCTTTTTGTTTACATATTTGTAACAGAGTCAAAATATCCTCATATACTTCGCCCAACTAAAGAAAATCTCGACCGTTAACCGGAATTAGCCCCAAATCGTGCATAAAATGCGCTACTGTATTGCAATACGTTGGTCCGCTTTGTATAACCAGCCAAAACGGCGGACCGCGTTTGAATGGTTCGATTGGGCTGTCTTGACGTTGCCCGACCGAACTTACTTTGTCCTATCTCATAAGGAGGATGGCATGGCTGATTCTATGTTCCACCAGCCCGTTATGGGTCGTCGCGCCTTTGTCGGCGGTACCCTTGCTGCGAGCTCCATGGCTTTTCTTGCCGCATGCGGCAAGAAGGGCGGCGACGCTTCCGGTTCTGAGTCCGGTTCGACGCTGAACTTCTACATCAACAACCCGGTCTGCATCGACCCCTATAACGTCCAGGAGGACCAGGGCACTCAGGTCGAGTACCAGCTCTTTGATGCTCTGACCTCTTATGACGCCGAGAAGGGCGAGATCGTTCCGCTGGCTTGCGAGTCCTTTGAGGCCAACGACGACGCCACCGAGTTCACCTTCAAGATCAAGAAGGCCAAGTTCCACAACGGTGACGACGTTACCTCCAAGTCCTTCAAGCTCGGTTGGGAGCGTCTGGTCAACACCAAGTCGGCCATCGCTACCGAGTACGGCCCTTCCGAGGTCTCCTATCACCTTTCTATGGTCGAGGGCTATGACGACCTGCTTGCCGGTAACGCTACCGAGCTCAGCGGTGTTACTTGCCCCGACGATGAGACCCTCGTCGTCAAGCTGTCTTCCGCTTACGCCGACTTCCCCTTCGTCGCCTCTCACCCGGCTCTGGCCCCGGTTCCCGAGTGCGCCGAGTCCGATGTCAAGAGCTTCTATCTTGCACCGGTCGGTAACGGCCCGTTCATGATGGACGGCAAGTGGGAGGATGGTCAGGAGATCAACCTCAAGAAGTTCGACGATTACTATGGCGACAAGGCCAAGATCGATGGCATCCACTTCCAGGTCATCAAGGACATGGAGACTGCTTACAAGGAGTTCCAGGCCGGTAACCTCGATGTCTGCGACGTTCCCGTTGCTCAGATCGATGCCGCCAAGAAGGATCGCGGCGTGTCCAAGGACGGCTACACCATGGGTGACGGCGAGCGCATGCTGCTCGGCGCCGAGCCTTCCACGTACTATCTGACCTGCAACACCACGGCCGAGCCGTTCAACAACGCCGACCTGCGTAGGGGCATCTCCCTGGCCATCAACCGTGAGGCCATCTGCAAGACCATCTTCAAGGGTACCCGTACCCCTGCCGACGGCATTGTTCCTCCGGGCATCGATGGCTACAAGGAGGGCGCATGGGAGTTCTGCGCCTACGATGTCGACAAGGCTAACGAGTACCTCGACAAGGTTGCTCCCGCTGGCGCTAACGGGGATCGTGGCATTAGCGTGACCCTTTCCTACAACCAGGACGGCGGTCACAAGGAGATCATGGAGTCCATCATCGGCGACCTCGCCAAGGTTGGCGTTACCGCTGTCTCCGATACCCCCGAGTGGTCTGCCCTGCTCGAGCAGTATCAGAACTTTAACTATCAGTTCGGTCGTCTGGGTTGGATTGCCGACTACCCGATCATGGACAACTTCCTGTATCCGCTGTTCCACTCCGACTCCCTCGGTGGCGACAACCGCTCTGGTTACAGCAACCCCGAGTTCGACGCCAAGGTCGACGAGGCTCGTACTATTGTTGACGACGAGGAGCGCGTCGCTAAGATGCAGGAGGCCGATGCAATGGTCGCTGCCGACTGCCCGGTCATCCCGGTGATGTTCTACACGCACACCATCGTCGGCTCCGATCGCATCAAGCACCTCTATGTCGATCCGCAGAAGCATGCCGAGCTGGGTACCGCTGAGCTCGCCTAAGAGTTTGCAGCTTCCGTGAGGGTCAAGTATTTACGTAGACCTCATGGGAAACATACAGTTCTCCCTAACCTGGGGTAAACTGGCTGATGGTAATTTTGGGATGCCGGTCTGGCGATCGGCATCCCATTTAGGTTAATCCCTAGATAGGGGAGTGGTATGGGTAAGTACATCGTTAAACGTGTGCTTCAGTTCATCCCGGTGTTTTTGGGCGTTACGCTGATTCTGTTCGCCCTCCAGAATATCGTGCCGGGAGATCCGATCAAGCTGATCGGTGGAGACAAGGCTCTGTCCCCCGAGGTGGAGCTTCAGCTTCGCGTCCGCTATCACCTGGTCCAGTCGGACGAGGACGGCAACGCGATCCTTGACGAGAACGGCGATCCCGTTCAAACGTCGCTCGTGGACCGTTACTTGTATTACATGAACGGCCTGCTTCATGGCGATCTGGGCAATTCGTATCAGCGCAAGCTACCGGTTACGGATATCTTTGCCCAGAAGTATCCGTATACGATCAAACTTGCCGCGTGCGCCATCGTGCTCGAGGCAATCATGGGTATCGGTGCGGGTATCATTTCGGCGGTAAAGCGTTATTCCTTCTGGGATATTTTGGTAACGCTCACCACGTCGATCCTCGTTGCGGTCCCGGCCTTCTGGCTCGGTATGTTGCTGCAGCTGTTCTTTGGCGTCATCCTCAAGGACGCCACGGGCGGTGCAATCTCCATGCCGATCTCGGGTGCCGGCGGTTCCAGCTCTCAGTATCAGGATTGGATGCACTATGTGCTTCCGACCATTACGCTGGCTTCGGTTTCGACCGCTTACGCCGCCCGCATTATGCGCTCGCAGCTGCTTGACGTCATGAACCAGGATTACATCCGTACGGCAAAGGCCAAGGGTCTCTCCAATCGCGCGATCATCGTCAAGCATGCGCTTAAGAATGCACTCATCCCCGTCGTTACCTATATTGGTGTCGACTTTGGCGGCATGCTTTCGGGCGCCATCCTGACCGAGACGGTCTTTAACTGGCCCGGTATCGGCTATGAGGTCTATCGCGCCATTAGCATGCGTGACTGGCCCATCGTTATGGGCGGCGTTACGCTCATCGTTGTCGTCGTCATGGTGATCAACCTGCTCGTCGACATTAGCTATGCATTCCTCGACCCGCGCATCCGCCTTGGCGGTCCGTCGGATAAGGCCTAAGGGAGGTACGTCTCATGCAGGAAACTGATTCTCAGTCTCAGGAGCAGGCTACCGCCACCAAGGCCGCATCTGCTCCCGCGAAGTCCCGCACGCTGTGGGGCGACGCTTTTAAGCGTCTTCGTAAGAACAAACTCGCCGTTATCGGTGTCTGTTGGATCATCATCGTCGTTGTGGTTGCCCTGACTGCAGATCTGTGGGCTAAGCCCTGGCTCGGTTCCCCGACGGCTTCCGACTCGACCACTATGGCCGAGACGTCGCTGTTGGCTCCGTGTGCAGAGCACCCGTTTGGCACCGACGCCCTTGGTCGCGACATTCTCGTCCGCGTTATCTACGGTGCGCGCGTTTCGCTGTCCGTCGGAATTATGGCCACCGCGATCTCCACGCTAATTGGTCTGGTCATGGGTGCTCTGGCCGGTTTCTACGGCGGCATCTGGGATACGATCATCATGCGCTGTGCGGACATCTTCCTGGCGTTCCCGTACGTGCTGTTCGTTGTCGCCATGATCGCCGTTATCGGCCGTGGCCTTCAGAACGTCTTTATCGCCATCGGTATTCTCGGCTGGCCTTCGATTGCGCGCGTCTTCCGATCCGCGATCCTGACGGTCAAGGAAAATGACTATGTTGATGCTGCGCGCGCGATGGGTGCATCCGATGCTCGTATCGTCGTACGTCACATCTTCCCGAACTCCGTCGCCTCCATCGTGGTCTACGCGACCATGAACATTGGTGGCGCCATTCTGACCGAGTCCGCTCTGTCCTTCCTCGGCATGGGCGTTATTCCGCCTACGCCTTCGTGGGGCTCCATGATTCAGGACGGTCAGCAGTATCTTCTGACCGCTCCCTGGATGATGATCATGCCCGGTCTGGCAATTCTCTCGACGGTGCTCGCCTTCACCCTGCTGGGTGACGGTCTGCGCGACGCCCTCGACGTCAAGATGAAGGACGCATAAGGATGAAGAAGAACAAGAACTATGTGGACCTGAAGGACCAGCCGGTTCCTGAGGGCCAGCATCTGCTCGAGGTCGATGACCTTAAGATGTATTTCCACACCGAGGATGGCGTTGTTCGCGCTGTCGACGGTGTCTCCTACACGCTCGATCGCGGCGAGACCCTGGGCGTCGTCGGTGAGTCCGGCTCCGGTAAGTCCGTGACCGCCATGACCATCATGGGCCTCATCTCGATGCCTCCGGGAAAGATCGAGGGCGGTGACGTTCGCTATCGCGGCCGCTCCATCCTCGAAATGACCGAGGAAGAGATGCAGCACATTCGCGGCAACGATATCGCGATGATCTTCCAGGATCCCATGACCTCCTTGAACCCGGTCTATAAGATCGGCAAGCAGGTGGGCGAGGGCCTTCGTCTGCACCGTGGCTACTCCAAGCAGGAGGCGCTCAAGCGCGCTACCGAGCTTTTGGACCTCGTGGGTATCCCCGAGCCCGAGAAGCGCGTCAATGAGTATCCGCACCAGTTCTCCGGCGGTATGCGTCAGCGTGTCATGATCGCTATGGCTCTTGCCTGCGATCCCGATATCCTGATTGCCGACGAGCCCACGACGGCTCTGGACGTTACCATTCAGGCTCAGATTATCGAGCTCATGCAGGAAATGCAGGAGAAGAACGGCAACGCCATCATCATGATTACCCATGACCTGGGCGTCGTTGCCGATATGGCCGATAAGATCATGGTTATGTACGCCGGCCGTCCCGTCGAGTTCGGTACTGCTGAGGAAATCTTCTACGAGAGTCGCCACCCCTACACCTGGGGCCTTATCCGCTCCATCCCGGAGCAGGCCATCGAAGAGAAGAAGCCGCTTACGCCGATTCACGGCAACCCGCCTTCGCTCATGAACCTGCCTGAGGGCTGCGTGTTCTCGCCTCGTTGTCCCTATGCGACGGACAAGTGCCGCAAGCAGCGCCCCGAGCGCGTTGTCACCGAGTCTGGTCATTACTCTGCGTGCCACTACTCCGGTGACCCCGAGTTCCTCAAGAACGCTCCTGAGACGTCCCGTACGCGCAAGGATTCCAAGAAGGGAGGCGAGGCGTAATGGCAGATACCAACGAGCGTACTCCGCTGCTGAAGGTCGAGCACCTCTCTAAGGAGTTCCCCGCTGAGTCCGGCATGTTCGCCAAGCGCTTCTCCAAGCGTGTTGTCTCTGCAGTAAATGACATTTCGTTCGAGATTTATCCGGGCGAGACCTTTGGTCTGGTTGGTGAGTCTGGTTGCGGTAAGTCCACGACGGGTCGCACCATCATGCGCCTGACCAAGCCGACCGCCGGTAAGGTGTTCTTCCAGGGTAAAGATGTTGCCGAGATGAGCAAGCATGAGATCAAGGACATGCGTCGCGAGATGCAGTTCATCTTCCAGGATCCCTATGCTTCGCTCAATCCCCGTATGACCATCGGCGAGATCGTCTCCGAGCCCATGACCATTCATGGCGTGGGTACCAAGGAGGAGCGTATCGAGCGCGTCCGCGAGCTGCTGGACGTCGTCGGTCTGAATCCCGAGCACATCAACCGTTATCCGCACGAGTTCTCGGGCGGCCAGCGCCAGCGTGTCGGCATCGCCCGCGCGTTCGCTCTGAAGCCCAAGCTGATTATCTGCGACGAGCCTGTCTCTGCACTTGACGTATCCATTCAGGCCCAGGTTCTGAACCTTCTTAAGGAGCTCCAGGACAAGTTCGGTACCGCGTATCTGTTTATCGCTCACGACCTGTCCGTCGTGCAGCACATTTCCGATCGCGTTGCCGTTATGTATCTGGGTAAGATGGTTGAGGTTTCGGACTGGAAGACGCTCTACAGCGAGCCTCACCATCCGTACACGCAGTCGCTGCTGTCTGCCGTGCCGGTTCCCGATCCTGATATCCAGAAGACCCGCAAGCGCATCATCCTCGCTGGCGATCCGCCGTCGCCGCTGGATCCGCCGACCGGCTGCCGTTTCCACACGCGCTGCCCGATCGCGCAGGGCATCTGCTCCGAGAAGCTTCCCGAGTTTAAGGAAGTTGCCCCGGGCCACTGCTGCGCGTGCCACTTCGCCGAGCCGTTCCCGATTAAGGAATCGCACATCGACCTGTAGTCGGTTGTTTTCGTCCGGGCCCGCCCTGTTGTTACTTTTCAGAACGTCCTCGGACATGTCGGAAGTCCCGCTGCGCGCTGCGCGCTGCGGGGCTTCCTCCGTCCTGCGGGATGTTCTGAAAAGTAACAACAGGGCGGGCCCTGCGGTAACTCGGCAGGGGGAGCGCGATTCCTTGATCGCTCACTTAATCTAATGGGAAAGATAGCGAGGCCGGAGCTTTAGCTCCGGCCTCCTTATATAAGGGCTCGGCAAAGCCGAGCCGCTAAATTTGTATCAGCCCTCAGAACATGTTTGAGAACTGTGCCTGAAGTACGTATTTGCAGGTCCCGAATCGGTGTTGCCTCCCGGCGCATTCCGCAGGGGGAGCGATATTTTGCAGCACGAAGTGCGTAGCAAAATATCGCTCATGCCCGAGGACGCGCCGGGAGGCAACACCGATTCGGGACCGGAAATATAGATCTACCTGCTCATTTACAAATTCGTAAACTTTTTTCAAAAAAGTGCTTGCACAGTTCTCGAATCATAGGTTATTATCTTCCTCGTTGAACGCGCGGGTCCGACAAAACGAACCGTGAATCAACAACATAGCATGTCGGAGTGGCGGAATTGGCAGACGCGCTAGCTTGAGGTGCTAGTGACCGCTTTTTGGTCATGCGGGTTCAAGTCCCGCCTCCGACACCATCGCATTTGAGAAGCCTCTTCGGAGGCTTTTTTGTTACCGATAGACGGTGGGGTCCACGATGGAAACGCTTGAACGCAACGAGTGGGCAGACGTTGCCCAACTAGTCGAGATCACGAGCGATGCTGTCATCATCTGCGAGCTCGACGGAACCATTCTGCATGTGAATAATCGCTTACTTGGTTTGATGTGCGAGGAACGCGCCGACGTCATCGGTGGAGATGTTAAAGACGTCCTGTACTCGTCCGCTTTTGAACGTGCGACGGAACATCGTCTGCCATTTGAAACTGATGGCTCCGAGAACGAACTGATGCTCAAGCTGAGTGACGGCTCCTTTATTCCCGTCTTGGTTCGCGCAGGTTCCGTTACGCCTCCGCGTATCTTTGGACGTCGTGCACCGCGTGTCCTGGTGGCGCTTCACAGCATCGAAGAGCAGTATTCCCACGATCGTCAGCTCAAACGTGCGCTATCGGAGCTTAGGGTGGCGAATAAACGCCTTTCGGGTACCCTTTCGGTCATTATGAGTACCGTGGGCTCCGATGAGCTCCCCAGCTTGCTCGATACCGTTTTGAATCAGCTCGTTGGAACGCTCGATGCCTCCGGTGCGGCTATCTATTTTTCCGAGAGCGGCGGCTTTAAGCTCCGCGGTGTTTCTAGGGAGCTTGAGGATAGCTATCTGCCCGAGTTTATGCCGTACGGCGCGGGCATTCCGACCTACGTGCTTCGCGAGTCGCGTGCCTGTCGCCTGTCGATTCAGCAGGACCTTGAGGGCGACCGGGTTGCTTCGGGTATGTTCATGGATTTGGACAATCGTTCCAAGCACTTGCTGCGCGTGCAGGATATGCCCCCGTATCGCAGCGAGATCTGTCTTCCCGTGTTTTACGGCACGCAGGTCCTTGGCGTGTTGGAAGTTGGCTGGAAACGCCCCCAGGCGCCACTTGCCTATGACGTGAACGTGCTCGAGGTCATCTGCGATTATCTGTCTATTCAGCTGGTCGGCATGGCGTCGAGCTTACGTTCGCGCCGCACGGCGGAGCTCGGCCGCTCGCTCAATTTGCTGCGCGACGAACTGTTTACCTATCTCGATGATCCCGTTGCCGCCTCGCGAGCGGTGTCGACGGAAATCTGCACGGTGCTCAATTGTCATTTCTGCCCCGTGGAGTATGATGCGGGCCTCGAAACCTATGTCATCGATTTTGAGGGCGGCAGTCGTGTGGCGCTGCCGGACGATCCGGAGTCACTCTTCTTTTCTGTCACGGCGCCAGCAGCGCGCCTGGGGGCAGCCCCCGACGGGTTTGAGACATCGGTGTTGGGCGGGACGAGCGCTGACGACCTCAAGCACGTGCGCCTTACACGTGTGGACGAATCCACGTCTATGGGTTCATGGTTGAGGGCCCACGGCCTACCGTGTCAGGGGCTTTATGTCGACTCCGGCATCGAAGCGGGGCGCTACCACTCGGAAGCGGATGGCAAACGAAGCAACGATGCGATTGTTCCCGCTGATATCGCCAAGGGGCCGACGAGGCGCGCTTTGCTGCTCCGCGATGGCAGCCAAGAACCAATTGACGACCTTGAATACGACTACCTGGTGCATCTGGCGCATGACTTTGAGCTGATCTATGAAGGCGAGTCTCAAAAGCGCGAAGAGCGTCATATCGCTCAGACGCTTCAGATTGGCATGAGAAATTCGCTTGGTGACGTTCCGGGCATTGCAACCGATTCGGTATACCTATCGGCAACGAATTCTGCGTTGGTCGGCGGCGACTTCTATACGCTTGTCCGTCTTCCCGACGATTGTGCCGTAATGATTTTGGGCGATGTATCCGGCAAGGGGATTGAGGCGGCGTCGATGTCGGCGCTCGTCAAGACGGCGCTGACGGCCTATGCCTGGGAGGGTGCAGGGCCTGCCCGTATGGCACGCTCGCTCAATAGCATGCTCATGGGCTTTTCGAGGGTCGAGACGTTTGTGACGGCGTTTATCGCCAAGATCGATCTTAAAGCGGGCCGCGCTACTTATTGCTCTGCGGGACATCCTCCCACTATGGTCATTAGGCCGTCGTCGACGCCGCGTGGCGGCGGCGAGACCTGCGGGGGAGAAGTGGAGCTCCTTGGGTGCCAATCGGGCGTGATCGGTGCCTTTGAGAGCATGGTCTACGAGACGGGCGTGTTTACATTCGCTCCTGGTGACATGCTATTTATGTATACCGACGGAACAATCGAAGCACGTGATCGCTCGGGTGCTTTCTTTGGCGAACAACGCCTTCGCGACCTTCTGCTCTCTGTCTCGGGTGAGGGCGTATCGGGAATCTGCGGCAAGGTCTTGGGCGAGCTTGACCGCTTTACCGAGTCGGCGCTGGACGATGACATCGCGCTGGTTTCCCTTGAGTTTTTACGGGGTCGATCGTAGGTCACGACGCCTGACGGGCGAAATCTGCGCGGTTGCAGATACGTGTGCATCGAGCGAGCTCTTTTGGGGAACCATGGTCGTATGAATGAGTGGAATGACATAGCGGTTTTGACGCCACCGGGCGATATCGACATCGCCTCGGTGCCCGCACTGCGCCGACGGTTGGATAATTTGATCGACCGGGGCGTGCGTCGTGTTGTCATCAATTGCCAGACCGTGGGCTTTATCGACTCGACGGGTTTGGCGTTTTTGCTTACACGTGCTAGAGAGCTTATGAGGCATGAGGGGCTGCTTTCGCTCGTTAACGCCTCCGATGAGGTCGTTCGCTTTTTGGAAATTGCCCGACTTGTTGACATCCTTCATGTCGCGGGCCCGGCGCGGGAGTCGATTCCCGCCATTCCGGTGGGGGAGTTGCCGCGATGGAGCAAGAGCGTCGAAGTGCAGCGAGGCATCGAGAATCTCCCGTATTATCGGCATCGTGTGGCCGAGCTCCTCGAATCGCTTCCCCTGAGGCGTGATGAGCGCTATGACGTCGCATTGGCGTTGGGTGAGGCATTGGGTAACGCATATGACCATGCGGGCGGTGTTGGCTGCATCCTGACGGTTCAGGCCTATGGGGACCGTGTTGTGCTCGAGGTGCTTGATCGGGGCGCTGGCTATTCTATCGATGGGGCGAGCGAACCGGTAACATCCGAGGAACGCGGACGCGGTATCAAGCTTATGCGTATGCTCGTCGATAATGTGGAAGTTGCCCGTCGTACAGATGGCGCCGGCACACGTGTTCGGATGGTGAAGCTGTTTAGCTCAGCATTGGAATCGTGTGCTTAGGGTCTTGGCTTGGCGCTATTTACCTGCATGAACTTGCTTTGAGCAACTTTTTTGAAAAAAGTACTTGCGTCTTTAGGACAACTCGCGTAAATTAATAACCCGCAAGCGGACATGGCTCAGTTGGTAGAGCACAACCTTGCCAAGGTTGGGGTCGCGGGTTCGAGCCCCGTTGTCCGCTCCATTGCATTTCCGGACCGTCTCAAGCGGTCCTTTTTCGGCGAAGTGGCCAAGTGGTAAGGCAGAGGCCTGCAAAGCCTTTACCCCCGGTTCGAATCCGGGCTTCGCCTCCAGGCAACATCCGGGCGCTCCGGCGCCCGTTTTGTTTTACATATGCGGACATGGCTCAGTTGGTAGAGCACAACCTTGCCAAGGTTGGGGTCGCGGGTTCGAGCCCCGTTGTCCGCTCCAAGCGCAACAGCCCGACTACTACGGTAGCCGGGCTTTTTCGTACCCATCACATTGGCTCGAACTTTTTTCAAATTATTGGAAAATAGTTCTTGCATTCGGGTGGATCATCCCGTATATTAAATCCTCGCAGGCGGACATGGCTCAGTTGGTAGAGCACAACCTTGCCAAGGTTGGGGTCGCGGGTTCGAGCCCCGTTGTCCGCTCCATTTGGGCGTTTAGCTCAGGGGGAGAGCGCTTCCCTGACACGGAAGAGGTCAGAAGTTCAAATCTTCTAACGCCCACCAAATGTTCGCAGTCCAGAGGCTTTGCTTCTGGACTGTTTTGTTTTATGCCGCCAAACATGCCAGCAAATTTTGATCCAAGGTCTGTATGCGATGGTCTTCGTGTCCCGTAGGGGTGCCGGCAGATTGCATACGTCCTGGCCGAGCGTGACCGCAACATGTTGGTCAAGCATAATCTTTTGGATTCTTTTGGCGTGAGTGGCTTGGTTTTAGTAGGATTTGTCAGTGGCTTGACTAAGGGGGTTTTATAGCTGCCATGCAGGTAGCCGTGTTGGTAACGTTTTACCGACTTGTCAAATACCCCTCATTTATAATGCGTCTGCAAAATGACTAATTGCTTTGACCTGCTGAAACACTATATGTTGTGTTTGACCTAAAAAAAGAATACAGGATATAGATGCATCTTTGTCGTATGATAGATGGCGGACAGAGAACGAAGACCTTAATTGCCTCTTTTGAACGTGTCCTTGAGCCGCTTGATCGGCTCCTGGGAATGTCCGCATAGAGGCTTATGGTTTATCGAGAACACAGATTGCGCGACGGCGCCGTAAGACAGGGGCAAGCCCTGCCGGGCATCGTTTGGCTCTGAAGCGCAATGAGGCTACGACGCGAAAGAGGCAAGAGGATGAAGATCATCAAGCGCAGCGGCACCGAGGTTGTCTTTGACATCGATAAGATTGTCAATGCCATCCGCGCCGCTAACTTGGAGGTCGAGGAGAGCTCTCGTCTAACCGACCGCCAGGTGGTTTATGCGGCGCAAAACGTCGCCGAGGCATGCGAGAACGCGGGCCACACCGTTTCGGTCGAGGAGATCCAGGATTTGGTCGAGGACGAGATCATGCGTCTCGACTGCTACGAGGTTGCCCGCCACTACATCATCTATCGCTATGTTCAGAGCCTGAAGCGCCAGAAGAACACGACCGATGACAAGATTCTGTCGCTGATCGAGTGCAATAACGAAGAGGTCAAGCAGGAGAACTCCAACAAGAACCCGACCGTCAACTCCGTTCAGCGCGACTATATGGCTGGCGAGATTTCCAAGGACCTGACCCAGCGCGTGCTGCTGCCTCAGGAGATCGTGGATGCCCATAATGAGGGTCTGATCCATTTCCACGATTCGGATTACTTTGCCCAGCATATGCACAACTGCGATCTGGTGAACCTGGAGGACATGCTCCAGAACGGCACTGTTATTTCGGGCACGCTGATTGAGAAGCCGCACAGCTTCTCGACCGCCTGCAATATTGCGACGCAGATTATCGCCCAGGTTGCTTCCTCCCAGTACGGCGGCCAGTCCATCTCGCTGACCCATCTTGCCCCCTTTGTTGAGGTGAGCCGTCAAAAGATTCGTGGCGAGGTCGCCCGCGAGCTCGAGGAGCTCGGCGTTTCCGCATCTCCCGAAAAGGTTCGCGAGGTCGTTGAGGATCGCCTGCGTGACGAGATCCGTCGCGGCGTCCAGACGATTCAGTATCAGGTCGTGACCCTTATGACCACCAATGGCCAGGCGCCGTTCGTGACGGTCTTTATGTATCTTAACGAGGCCCGTACGCCTCAGGAGAAGCACGACCTTGCCATGATCGTGGAGGAGACGCTTCGCCAGCGCTACGAGGGCGTTAAGAACGAGGCCGGCGTGTGGATTACCCCGGCATTCCCCAAGCTTATCTATGTACTCGAGGACGATAACGTTCACGAGGATTCCCCGTACTTCTACCTGACCCAGCTGGCTGCCAAGTGCACCGCCAAGCGCATGGTGCCCGATTACATCTCCGAGAAGAAGATGCGCGAGCTCAAGCTGTCTAAGGGCGAGACCGCCGGCAACGGCGATTGCTACACCTGCATGGGTTGCCGCAGTTTCCTGACGCCCGACCGTTCGGGCAACGGTTTTAACAACGTTGCCAACGCGCTGAACTACGACCCGAACAAGCCCAAGTACTATGGTCGCTTTAACCAGGGCGTTGTGACCATCAACCTGCCTGATGTCGCACTGAGCTCGCACCAGGATATGGACAAGTTCTGGAAGATCTTCGATGAGCGCCTTGAGCTGTGTCACCGTGCCCTGCTGTGCCGTCATGAGCGCCTGATGGGTACACTTTCTGACGCCGCGCCGATTCTTTGGCAATACGGCGCCCTGGCGCGTCTGAAGAAGGGCGAGACGATCGACAAGCTGCTCGTGGGCGGATACTCTACGATCAGCCTGGGCTATGCCGGCCTGTATGAGTGCGTTAAGTACATGACGGGTCACAGCCACACCGAGAAGGAGGGCACGCCGTTTGCCATGGCCGTCATGCAGCACATGAACGACAAGTGCGCCGAGTGGAAGGCCGAAAGCGATATCGACTTCTCGCTGTACGGCACCCCGCTTGAGTCGACGACCTACAAGTTTGCTAAGTGCCTGCAGCGCCGTTTTGGCATTATCCCGGGCGTGACGGACAAGGGCTACATTACCAACAGCTATCACGTCCATGTGTCCGAGGAGATCGACGCATTCGACAAGCTCAAGTTCGAGGGTATGTTCCAGCAGCTTTCGCCGGGCGGTGCCATCTCCTACGTCGAGGTTCCCAACATGCAGGACAACCTCAAGGCTGTCATTCGCGTGATGCAGTACATCTACGACAACATCATGTACGCCGAGCTCAACACCAAAAGCGACTACTGCCAGGTGTGCGGCTACGACGGCGAGATCAAGATTGTCGAGGACGATGGCAAGCTGGTGTGGGAGTGCCCCAATTGCGGCAACCGTGACCAGGAGAAGATGAATGTCGCTCGTCGTACGTGCGGCTACATCGGTACCCAGTTCTGGAACCAGGGTCGAACCGAGGAGATCCGCGACCGCGTGCTGCATCTCTAATAACTATCCCAGGCTGCCCCGTAGCGAGGCCCCGGACCTTTACTCGCTATTTCGGACAGTCCTGGCTCACGACGGAGGCGCCACTGGCGCCTCCTGTTCGTGCGGAACTCATATCGAGTAAAGGTCCGGGGCCTCGCTACGGGGCAGCCAAGTTGACGTAGCTGAGATGCAGCATGCGGTCTGCTCACTCCTCGAAGTTCTTAGCGGAAATAATTCGAGCTGCAGCTGCGATTTACTTGTGATGGCGGTTGAGCCGCAACCCAGTTTTTATTGGACCTCGAACCCTATGCTCGATGTTCGCTTCGTTCATTGAGTTACCCTTTGCATGAGGCCGGGACATATCGTCCCGCCCGCAGTTTCGCAGGCCGAAGGCCGAGAATGTTTGAGGACGGGAAGATATGTCCCGGCCTCCCGGGAGAGTTACTTATGAACTACGCGAACATTAAGTATTTCGATATTGCTGATGGTGAAGGCGTTCGTACTTCTCTGTTTGTGAGCGGGTGCCGCCGTGGGTGCAAGAATTGCTTTAACTCTGTCGCGTGGGACTTTGCTGCGGGCGAGCCGTTCGATCGCGCCGTCGAGGATAAGATTATCGAGAGTCTCGATCATCCCTTTATCGATGGCCTGACGATTCTGGGTGGCGAGCCTATGGAGCCCGAGAATCAGGCGGGGCTTGTTGACTTTATCGAGCGCGTGCGTGCGGCCTATCCTGCTGGGTCGGGCAAGACCATTTGGTGCTTTACCGGTGACGTGCTCGAGGAGCTTATGCCGGGTGGCCGTCATCATACCGAGGTGACGGACCGTATCCTGGCCTGCCTCGACATGTTGGTGGACGGCCCGTTCGTTCAGGATCTGTACGATATCTCGTTGCGCTTTAGGGGCTCGAGCAATCAGCGCGTGATCGACATGAACGCCACGCGCGCTCGTGCTGCACGTGAGGGCGTTGCGCTTTGCGATGCTGTGGAGCTTTGGCGGGACGATCCGGTCTATTCGACCCATACTATGTAGCTGGCAGAGGTTGCGTGCCGGCGTGGTACCATAGCGCGAACGCGAAATCGAAAAAAGTGAGGCCCAGATGGTCGATCAGGAAAAAGTCGAGACTGCCATTAAGCTGCTGCTTGAAGGTATAGGCGAGGACCCAACTCGTGAGGGCCTGCTGGAGACTCCGGCACGCGTCGCCCGTATGTATGGCGAGATTGCCGGCGGTATGGACCAGAGTGCCGAGGAGCACCTGTCCAAAACTTTTGCCGTCGCTTCGAACGATTTGGTTATCGAGCGCGACATTACGTTCTACTCGCTGTGCGAGCATCATCTGCTGCCGTTTTATGGCAAGGCCGCCATTGGTTATATCCCTAACGGTCGGGTGGCTGGACTTTCCAAGCTCGCCCGCACGGTTGAGGTCTATGCCCGCCGTCTGCAGCTGCAGGAGCAGCTGTGTGCGCAGGTTGCCGATGCTCTCATGGAGTATCTCGCTCCCCAGGGAGCGATTGTGCTCATGGAAGCTGAGCATATGTGCATGACCATGCGTGGCGTGCAAAAGCCCGGCACCAAGACCGTGACGCTCGCTCGCCGCGGCATCTTTGAGACCGATCCGTCGCTCGAGGAGCGATTCTTTAGGATGCTGGACCGCTAACCATGAGAGCCGTTAACGACTTTGCATCGAAGACCGATGAGGGAACGCCGCGTCGCGGTTTTATGGCTTCGGGCCTAGCCCCCTTTGGTGCCATGCCTCGTATCGATTACATCTGTGCCAACGGCCTGTTCCGGCGGCACCTGGGCAACATTGCACAGTTGGAATCGGGGCGTATCTTCTGCCGCCACGGTATTGACCATCTGCTCGATGTCGCTCGCATTATGTGGATCAAGAATCTCGAGGAACAGCTCGAATTTGACCGCGAGGTCATCTACGCCACGGCACTTCTTCACGATATCGGCAAAGATGAACAGTATGAATCGGGTATATCCCATGATGTTGCAAGCGAACGTGTCGCTGATGCGATTCTCGGCGGCATGCCCGATGACGTAGCGTTTGAGCCGGCCGATGCTGCGGCCATTAAGACGGCCATTCTGGGCCATCGAAAGCTGCGCGTGAACAGCCAACCGCTCGAGCGTCTGCTCTATGCAGCCGACAAAGCGTCGCGCGCCTGCTTTGCATGCCCCGCGCGCAATGCTTGCAATTGGAGCGATGATAAAAAGAACCTGTCGATTCGCGTGTAGTTAGTTTGCGCGGTCGGGGTTCTAAACGAAGGAGACGATCGCGATGAGTAACAAGAAACTGCCCGAGAATGCAACCAAGACTGAAGGCGCCGAGCTCGCCCGCCGTGGAAGGGGCGAAATATCCACCGCAGCGGCGGTGCCCCACGTGAGCTATGACGACCTGCGCCATGCTGACCGCATTACTATCGACGGTCTCGAGGTCTTTGCCAACCACGGTGTGTATCCCGAAGAGAACACGCTGGGCCAGAAGTTCATCGTGTCCTTGGTGCTCTATGCCGACCTGCGTGCAGCAGGGGAGCACGACAACCTGGATGCCTCGATTGATTACGGCTCGGTGTGTCACGATGTCGACGGATATCTGCGCGAGCATACGTTTAAGCTCATCGAGGCTGCAGCCGAGGGTGTGGCCCAGATGCTGCTGCGTCGTTACCCCCTGCTGCTTGGCGTGCGTGTTAAGCTCGATAAGCCTTGGGCTCCCGTCGGTCTTCCCCTGGCAAGCTGCGGCGTCGAGATCGAGCGCGTGCGCTAGTCGACGCTAGAGCTTGTTGAGGGGTGGCCGCTTGAGCCGCTGCGACAGAGCCCTATTGTTGGGGCAGTACGTGTCGAGCAGGGCGTGAAACCGCTGATTGTGGCTTGGCTCGAGCAAGTGAACGAGCTCGTGGGCGACAACCATGTCGAGGCATTCGACAGGGTAGGCGGCGAGCTCGCGCGCGATGCGAATGGCGCCGGTTTTGGGTGTGCATGAGCCCCAGCGCGTCTTCATACTGCGTACGGAAACGCGGGAAACGGCGATACCCATTGCGATTTCGTATGCATGCACCATATCGCGCAGCGCTGTGGTGACCTCGGATGCATAGAGCTGGTCGATGCGGGTCTGGAGCTCATCGGGCGTCAGGCCGTCGAGGATTGCGCGCCGCTCGGCCTGTAGGCGTTCGTTCGATTTGTCGGCGCCCATAAAACTTGCGAAGGTGGCCTGCTTGGGCCGCGGTGCGGGCGATGCAAAGTTGTGATCGAGCGCATCTTGTACCGTGATGGGCTTGCCCCAAAGCGCAATGATGGACGAGGGACTGAGCGGCTCTCGCGCCGTCGCCTGATGTTGCTCACGCTGGTCAAGTCGGCTGATAATCCAGGCGCTGTTGCGCTTCACAAACGCTTCGATACGCTCGCGGCTGGCGCCGAGCGGTGCGCTGGCGTGGGCCTCACCGCTCGATGTGACGCGTAGGTTGAAGTTCTTGACGCGCTTTTTGGTAACGACGACGGGGATGGATGTGCCATCCGGTCGGGATACGGTAATCGTAAATTGCTGCGTCAAAAGCGGTCCTTCAGATTGGGGACGGGCCGGCATGTCGACCGTTCGGCATACCGGCCCGCTCAAGGGATGTGAAATTAATAGCGCTCAAAGAAGGCAAGCGCGTTGTCGCTGCAGAGCTTTTGCATCACGGTCTTGCCAAAATGCTTGGAAAGCATGTTCTGGAACTCGGGCATCTTGCTGGCATCGGAGAGGAAAGCGGGCACCGTGGCACCGTCCCAGTCGCCGCCGAGCGCGATGGCGTCCTCGCCGCCCAGGTCGAGCCAGTGCTCGATATGTGCCGTCAGCTGGTCGAAGGTGACGTCTGCAGCGGTCTCGTCGGTTGCGTCGTTGGAAAGGAACTCGCTGCAGTAGTTGAGGCCGACGATACCGCCCATGTCGCGAATGGTGCGGAACTGGTCGTCGGTGAGATTGCGCTTGACGCCGCAGACGGTGCGGGAGTTGGAGTGGCTGGCGACGAAGGGGCGCGTGGCGTGGGCGACAACCTCGTCAAAGCACTCATCGTTGAGGTGGGAGACGTCGAGTACCATACCGGCGTGCTCCATCTGCGTAAGTGCCTCGATGCCGGCGGCGGTGAGGCCGGCGTGGGTATCGTGCCCGCTCGCGAGCGGTCCCTGCGCGTTCCAGCTGAGTGACGACATAAGCACGCCCAAGCTCTTGAGCACCTCGATCAGCGCGGGGTCCTCGGCAAAGAACGTGGCGTTTTCGATGGTGTGGATGCAAGCGACCTTGCCGTCCTTGAGCGCGGGGCGAATGTCTGCGGCGCTGCGTACGTTGACCATGAGGTCGTGGTTGAGCATTGCCTGGCCGCTCATATGCGCCATGATTTGCGCCTGGAAGCGCGCGGCGTGGGCGGCGGGAATCTCGTCGGGGACAAACGTGGCGAAGCACTGTGCCCACGGCGTGTTGCCGATCTTTGCGAGCGAGATGGCGCAGGCGTTGCCCTCGATGAGATCGAAATCTTGCGGATGCGTTTCGTCGCCGGGGAAATAACCGTCGGTGCCGGCGGTAAAGCGCAGGTCGAGATCGAGCGTGGCCCAGCCGATGCGGTCAGCGGTGTCGCAGTGTAGGTCAAATACGGGATATGCCATGGTTCCTCCGGTTGCAGCGTTTCTTTGCAAACTGTCATTGAATTGTATGACTAGGGTATAGTTAGCGCCATATGTTCATGGCGGCCCGCGTTGTGCGCCGCCCTTATTACGGAGGTTACCATGTCCAACCAGGGCAAGAAGGTCAAGACCCATTATCGCGGCACGCTCGATGACGGCACGCAGTTCGATAGCTCCTACGATCGCGGCGAGCCGCTGGAGTTCACCTGCGGCGCCGGTCAGATGATCAAGGGCTTCGACGCCGCTGTTGTCGACATGCAGGTGGGCGAGAAGAAGACCGTGCACATCCCGGCTGCCGATGCCTACGGCGAGCACAATCCCGAGATGGTTATTACCTTCCCGGCCGAGCAGGTTCCCAACATCGAGCAGATCGAGAAGGGCATGAAGCTCTTCCTGTCCACGCCGAGCGGCATGCCTGTCCCCGCCGTCGTCATTGACGTGACGCCCGAGGCCGTGACGCTCGACGCCAACCACGAGTTGGCCGGCAAGGACCTCAACTTTGATATTGAGCTCGTCGAGGTCGAGGGCTAGAGCATGCCTGAACGCTTGGTTTCGACGACATGTTTGGGAAATCTCAACGATCCGTCCTATGAACTCCTGCTTCGCCGGGAGCTGGGCGGTGTCTTTGAGGTCGATGAGCTACTGCTCGATTGGGACCAGGCTGATGTATGCGTGTTTGTGGGCGTGACGGAGCTGGGGCGCACGATCGATGTTCGGCTGGATGCTACCGACGGTGGTCGTCTTGCCGACGGCGACGTGCTCGCCATTGACCGTTCGGGCGTGGTGCCCGTGGCGGTTGTCGTGCGCCTGCGCAGCGCCGAGGTTTATTTGGTCGAAGTCGACCGCATGGATCCGATTGCGCTCGCGCATGCGTGCTGGGAGATCGGCAACATGCATGCGCCGCTCTTCCGGGGCGACTCGGACGAGCATACCGTGCGCATGTATACGCCGGTGCAGCCTGTTTTGGGCCGCATGCTCCGGGGTATCGAGGGCGTTCGCCTCTCGGTGGTTACCCGTGAACTCGATACGGACCGGCGCTTTGCGTCGAGTGCGGCGGAGGTCGTCGTTAGCATGGCTCCGGACTTTACCATCGTAAAGAAGGCGCGCGGTTAACGTGCGTATGAGTAAGACGGACTTTGAGAGGCAGCTATTCAAAGTCCGTCTTACTGTTGATGAGGTGCTTTGGGGGAAAGCATATGGGTCTTGAGGGAATCAAGCTGATTGCATGCGATTTGGACGGCACGTTGCTGCATCCGGGGGAGCGCGAGCCGCGTTCCGAGGCCTTTGAGCTTATCGATGAGCTACATCGTCGCGGTATCGTGTTTATGCCGGCGAGTGGTCGTCAATATGCGAGCTTGCGCTACCTGTTTGCCCCGGTGGCCGATGAGCTCGCCTATGTATGCGAAAACGGAGCCCTGGTGATGAGCGAGGGGCGTGCCGTGGTCAAGCGCTCTATGGAGCGTAGCCTTGCTATGGATATCGCGAATGCTGTGGTTGCGTATCCCCATGCCGACGTGACCCTTTCGTGTGAGGGACACCTCTACACCATGAGCGGCAACGATGCGTTCGTCGACCATTTGCGCTATGAGGTCCACTGCGACGTGGCGGTGGTCGACCGTCCCGAGGACATCGACGAGGACGTCATTAAGATTGCCTTCCAGACGCCCGAGGTGGATCAGCCGGCGGCGCTGGAGCATTTTGAGCGCCTCTTTAGCGACCGTGTCGACGTGATGACGTCGGGAACCGAATGGACGGACTTTATCGGTTTCGGTTCGGGCAAGGGCTCCGCGCTTGCCGATTACGGTCGTGCCCTGGGGATTTCACCCGATGAGATGATGGCGTTTGGCGATAACGAAAACGACCGCGACATGCTCAACGTCGTGGGCCATCCCTATCTGATGGAGAGCTGCAACCCCTCTATGCGTGGCATTAACGACCGCGTCCGCTACGTGCGCACGGTCGAAGAAGAGCTGCGTCGTCTACTTGCTGAGTAGACATTTGGGACATGTCTAGAAATCTACTTTTTGCTGCAAAGTGCGGAAAGGTGGATTTTAAGGCATGTTCCAAACATCTACCGACAGTCAGGGCAGAGACCCTCGAAGATGGTGTAGTGCGACGTGACGTGCCAGCCGATTTGCTCGGACGCCTTGGCGTCGAGCTGGGCATCGAAGGGGAGCGGTACGTCGATGACGCGGCTGCACGAGGTGCAGATGATATGTGCGTGCGGCTCGATGGTGCGATCGAAGCGACTCCCGCCCGGCGTCTTGATCGAGAGGATTTCTCCGGCATCTGCCAAGAGATTAAGATTGCGGTAGACCGTACCGCGGCTGATTTTGTCATCCTGCGCGCGCACGACGTTGTAGATTTCGTCGGCGGTGGGATGGTTATAGCTTTGGCGCACGGCGTCAAGAACCAGCTTTCGCTGCCTGGTATTCCTTCTTTGCACCGCCATGCGCCTCGCCTCTTTTCTACTAACGGTCGTAGGTAAATGATACCGTATTTAGCACACAATACTAATAATGAGGAGTGAAACCGTCTTCATTGGCAAGTGGGGCTCGGACCTGGGCGTCTACGAGGCGAAAACGCGTCCCCATGCGCTCGTAGGAGGCATGAAGCGCCTCGAGATGAGATAGGATGTTTGCCGGAGCTCCCTGTATCTCCATCTCGACTGAGCCGTCTTCCATGTTACGCACCCAGCCGGTGAGCGCGCGTGCCTGCGCGAGGTTGGTGTTGGTAAAGCGAAAACCAACGCCTTGGACTTGCCCCGCCCAGCGCAGGAAATAGCGCAGGGGAGTGTCTTGAGTGACCCCGTCGCTTGCGAGCACAGTAAGCCTGCGGCGCAGCTCGAGCTCGACGTTTGACGGCTTTTGAGGCTCTCGACTGCCGCTGGTGACGCTGGAGAAGAACGTATCGAAGAAGCCCATCGCTATGCCTGCTTGCCTGCGTCGGCCGGGAAGGTTATGCCGGCCTGCTGGCGCACGGCATCCATGATGCGCAGTGAGACGAGCGTGACATCGCGGTAGTGGCCAAGCTCGTGGCGTCCCGCCGGGGTCTCCCAAATCTCTTCCTTGACGTTATCGATGCCGCCGATGGCGGTGATAAAGTCTGTGAGTTCGTATTCCATGGTGTTGCTCGATTTGGGCAGGTCGAGCACGCGGCCGTTGTCGCCCTGTTCGCGCGGTGCCTCGGTCGCTGAGCCGCGTACGACATCGCCGCGATAGTCGATGCGGACGTTGCGGGGCGTGGACAGATGGTCGATCTGGATAGTGCCACGCTCGCCTTCGATCTGCGAGGGCAGCAGGTCATTCGTAATTTTGGAGTGCGCGAGCTCGACGGAGATGCGGCCACCGCCGTAACTGGCGAGGATAGAACCGCAGCCGTCGATGGGGCCGTGCGTGAGCTGTCGCGTGGTGGGGTCGAGCAGAGTAGCCATGCTCGTAAGGCCGGAGGGCATGCCGAAAATCTCGACCATGGGCTCGACGGTGTAGACGCCAATGTCCATGAGGGAACCCGATGCCATATTGCAGTCGAAGATATTGGTGGAGCGTCCCGCGAGAATCTCGTTGTAGCGCGAGGAATACTTGCCAAAGCGCAATGAGGCACGACGAATGGGCGCAATCTCGCCCAGGGCGTCCTCGATGGCGTGGAAAGCGGGGTCATGGAGCGGGCGCATGGCCTCGAGGGCCACGACACCTGCTGCCTCGGCAGCGCGGAAGACTTCCAGCGCCTGCGCCTCGGTGGCGCAGAAGGGCTTCTCGACGATGACGTGCTTGCCACCGGCGATGCAGGCAAGGGCCTGCTCGTAGTGAAGTGCGTTGGGGCTGCCGATATAGACGGCGTCGACGTCGGCAGCGGACGCAAGCTCGTCAAGTGCGGTGAAGTTACGCTCGCCGCCGTGCTTAGCGGTGAAGGCGGTGCCGCGATCTGCGTCGCGCGAGAGCGTGCCCACAAACGCGGCTTGGTCGTTGGCGTTGACGACCTGGATAAAGTCGTCGGTGATCATGGATGTGCCGATGGTCGCGATGCGCAGCATACGTCCCCCTTGCGTTGTTTGGTCTACAGGATGAGTGTAGCGCGTGGGGATATAAAGCTGCGCGAAAATGCTATTACAGGTCGTTCTCGTTAAAGCCGGTGTCGATATCGAGGTTGGCTCCGTCGGCCGCGGTGGTGGCGAGCTCGTCGCAGCGCTCATTGAGCTCATGGCCGGCGTGACCCTTAACCCAGATGAACTCCACTTTGTGCTTGCTCTTTGCGGTGAGCAGACGCTCCCACAGATCGCGGTTCTTGACAGGCTGCTTGTTGGCGGTCTTCCAGCCGCGTTTTTTCCATCCGTCAATCCAGTGCTTGTTGAAGGCGTTGACGACGTACTGCGAATCGGAATGGACTTCGACGTCGCAGGGGCGGTTGAGCGCCTCGAGTGCCACGATGACCGCCATGAGCTCCATGCGGTTGTTGGTGGTCTTGGCGTAGCCGCGCGAAAGCTCGGAGGTGAAGGTCTTGCCGGCGGGGTTGGTGTATTTGAGCACGGCGCCGTAGCCGCCGCGTCCCGGATTTGATCGGGCCGAGCCGTCGGTATAGATGATGACCTTCACATGGTTCCTTTCGTTGGGTACGTTTCGTGTGAGTGACCATTGTAGCGCCATGCCCGCCGGGGGCTAGCAATCTACGATTTCTACCCCGTCTTCCGACAGTTGGTTGGCATGGATGATGCGGTTGAGCTCGTCGAGGTATTGCTGCAAGAGGGGAGAGGGCTTGCGGTCGTCATGCATGATGTAGCCCACATGCATCGTCGGGGCGTCTGCCAGGGGGATCGAGGCCATGCCCCACTGCATTTCGCTGGAGAGTACGCCGGTCGACAGCGCATAGCCGTTCGAGGTGATAAGCAGGTTGGTGAGCGTCCCGCGGTCGGATACGCGGATATTGCGGTTGCAGGGAATATAGCTAAACGGTTCCTCGGCGTAATAGAAGGAGTTCGAGGTGCCCTGTTCAAAACTATAGCGCGTATAGGGTGTGAGGTCGGCAAGGGACAGTTGCGGGCGGCGGGCGAGCGGGTGGCGTTCGCTGACGAACACGTGGACTTTCGCATCAAAGAGGGGATGAAAGCTCGCTCGGGCATCGGTAAAGGCCTTCTGCAAGACACGGGTATTAAAGTCATCCAGATAGAGGATGCCGATATCGCTGCGAAACGCGCGCACGTCGTCGATAATCTGCGCTGTGGTGGTCTCGCGCATGATGAACTCGAACTTGCTGTCGCGGCAGCGCTCGACTACGTTGACAAAGGCCTCGACCGAAAAGGCGTAGTGTTGGGCGGAAATGGCGAGGCGGGCTTGCGGGGTGCCGCCGTCCTCGTAGCGGGCCTCGAGCATGTCGGCCTGCTCTACGACCTGGCGTGCATAACCCAAAAGCTCGGTGCCGTCGTTGGTGAGTGCAACACCGCGGCTGGAGCGCGTAAAGATTTCGATATGAAGTTCCTGCTCCAGGCTTTTGACGGCATTGGAGATATTGGACTGCGCCGTATAGAGGCGCTGGGCTGCGGCGTTGATCGAACCGGACTCTGCCACGGCGATCATAAAGCGAAGCTGCTGGAGGGTCATCGGCGCCCGTCCCTTCGATAGCTATCTATAAAACCGATAACAGGTTAGCGCTTTTAAGTGATTGACCGAGGGAAACAATGCTCGTACTATTCAAAACACACAAAGGCGGTAGGTAATTAAGCCAACCACGGAACCGGGATGCGAAAGGAGGCCCGCATATGAATTGCTTGCCAAGACGAATGCCGGGCTCCTGTTTGCGCCCGTCGGCGTGATCAGGAGACAGCGACTTACTTCTCTCTTTTTATTTACTTTTGTTCGATCAAGGAGACCATCATGAGCCAGTTCATTAACAACCCCGAGCACACCTTTGGTTTCGATACCCTGCAGCTGCACGTTGGCCAGGAGAGCGCCGATCCTGCATCCGACTCCCGTGCCGTGCCTATCTACCAGACCACGAGCTATGTGTTCCGCAACTCCCAGCACGCCGCCGACCGCTTTGGTCTTGCCGACGCCGGTAACATCTACGGCCGTCTGACCAACTCCACCCAGGGCGTCTTCGAGGACCGTATCGCCGCCCTCGAGGGTGGCATGGCAGGTCTTGCCGTCGCCTCCGGTGCTGCTGCCATCACCTATACCCTGCAGGCTCTTGCCCAGGCCGGTGACCACGTGGTGGCTCAGAAGACCATCTACGGTGGCTCCTACAACCTGCTGGAGCATACGCTCTCCCAGTTTGGCGTCGAGACCACGTTTGTCGATGCCCATAACGTGGAAGAGGTCGAGGGTGCCATCAAGGACAACACCACGGTCATCTATCTCGAGACGCTCGGCAACCCCAACTCCGACATCCCCAACATCGACGCCATCTCCGAGGTCGCCAAGAAGCACGGTCTGCCGGTTGTCGTCGACAACACCTTCGGCACCCCGTATCTGTTCCGTCCGCTGGAGCATGGTGCCAACATCGTCGTCCACTCCGCAACCAAGTTCATCGGCGGCCACGGCACCTCGCTGGGCGGTGTGATCGTCGACGGCGGTAACTTCGATTGGAAGGCGAGCGGAAAGTACGCCCAGATCGCTGAGCCCAACCCCTCCTACCACGGTGTTTCGTTTGCCGAGGCTGCCGGTCCCGCCGCCTTCGCAACCTATGTCCGCGCTATCCTGCTGCGTGACGAGGGCGCCTGCATCAGCCCGTTCAACGCCTGGGCCCTGCTCCAGGGCACCGAGACCCTGTCGCTGCGCGTTGACCGTCATGTCGAGAACACCAAGAAGGTCGTTGAGTTCCTGGCTGGTGACAGCCACGTCGCCAAGGTGAACCACCCGAGCCTGCCTGAGCACCCCGATCACGAGCTCTATCAGAAGTACTTCCCCCGTGGCGGTGCTTCGATCTTTACCTTTGAGATTAAGGGTGGCCAGGAGGCAGCTTGGAAGTTCATCGATCATCTGCAGGTGTTCTCGCTGCTCGCCAACGTGGCCGACGTCAAGTCACTCGTCGTACACCCGGCTACCACCACGCACTCCCAGCTCTCTGCCGAGGAGCTCGCCGAGCAGAACATCACGCCCTCCACGATCCGTCTTTCCATCGGTACCGAGAACGCCGAGGATATCATTTGGGATTTGAAGCAGGCCTTCGCCGCGCTGGACGAGTAAGGCGACTTGTGCAAGGACCCCTTGCGACTCGATAGGTATAACTGCATAAAACGCCTGCTCAAGGCGCCTGTGCGCACAATGGTTGCACAGGCGCCTTTTTTGCATAGAGAGGGTGCAAAAACAGGGTTTTTGACACGATTTATGCATTTGAGTTGTGGAAAACTCCTGTTGAGAGGATGTGAGTTTTACGCAATTGACGTGCGCCTTTTGAGTAAAACCGCAGGTCGCGATTTGCTCGGGGTACTATGCAGCGCGATCGAATCACACGCAGCCCAAACGCAGCAAAAACGCACTACGGAGGTTTCCAGCTACATGAGGATCGATTCACGAAAACCGAAAGCCGCCGCCCTTTCCGCCGCTCTGACCGTGGCACTTTTGGCGGGCGCCGGCGCAACTGATGCCCACGCGGCAACACTATCCGATACGGTTGGATCTACGCCGTCCGAGGCGACGCTGGTGCAGCCCGTCGACTACCGCGGCGACGGTTATGGCTCTATGCAGGAGTGGAACGCCTCGATGGGGGCAAAGCGCGATTCCCTGGAGATGCGCGCTCAGATCATTATGAATATGTATGGCGACTATGCTACCGATGACGAGCGTGCTGTGTTGCAGAACTGCATCGACGGTGCGGGTAGCCTGTTGACGATGGGGGAGGTCGACGCCAAGTCGACCGAGCTCGACGAGCTTCGCTCCACGCTTGAGGATGCCAAGCGCGAGGCGCTCGAGGCTGCCGCAGCCGAAGCCGAGGCCGCTGAGGCCGTTCAGGCTTCGTATTACAACGCCGGCTCCGGCTCGTCTTACACGTCCGCTGCGTATTACGCGA
Source organism: Collinsella sp. CLA-JM-H32B (assembly GCF_040098065.1). NCBI lineage: Bacteria > Bacillati > Actinomycetota > Coriobacteriia > Coriobacteriales > Coriobacteriaceae > Collinsella > Collinsella sp. CLA-JM-H32B. The sequence goes on from NZ_JBBNNA010000004.1 coordinate 60,332, forward strand.
ACGGCTCGGGCCTGACGCGCTCGAGCGGCGTCAATAACTATAACGGCCGCCGCGAGACTTATTACAGCAGCAACGTGTTGTATCACCACCGCACGGGCGAATGGACGCAGGATTCCGAGGGCTTTTGGCGCGATTCCGATGGCTACTACGTCGTGGCCGCGGGTGATAAAGCTCAGGGCTCCACGTTTACCGGTTCCAAGGGCGAGTGCAAGGTCTATGACTCCGGCTGCGCAGCCGGAACCACCGACTACTACACTGGCTGGTAATTTTTCTGCATCACGGATATTTGGCGGATGGGCGTCTTTACCGAGCTTTAGGGCAACGTAAGGACGCCCGTTCTATGTATGCGTTTGAGCTAACAGAGCCCTTACCGTGGCAGTACGCCGCGCATATGGGCGCGGGGCACACTAAGTCACGAGAAGCAAAGTCTTTCTCGTGGAGGAAGTGGTCCCATGAACGCTCGAGATGTCGCTATTGCCGTCGTTGCCCTTTTGATCGGATGTCTTGGTCCGGCGGTGGCGTTAGCTGCCGGCTTGCAGTCCGCTACGGGCGCCGCTCCTGTGGTTGTGGGCGCCTTGATTGCAGCGGCGCTGCTGGGAAGCGCCGGCGTGCTACTTTGCCGCGATGACGAGGACGAGGTTCCGGAATCGCAAAATAGGCCTCAGTTTTAGCCTCGAGCCAAATGCAACAGGCCTTCGCGAAGACGGAATCCTCGCGAAGGCCTGCCTGCTTGTATTGCGCGCGTCGCGATGCGGCCGAGGCTACCAGCTGCTTTCTATTTCGCGAATCCTCTGGTAGAGCCAATCGTTTTGAGGCACTTGGATATCGTGTTTGACGGCCAGGCGGCAAATGGTGCCCGCGAACTCCTCGACTTCGGTTTTTCGTTGCGCGATGCGGTCCTGCGCCATCGAGGGCATACCGGTGGGGTCGATTCCCTCGATGAGGTGCACCATCTGCGTCAGGTCTGCCTCGGTCAGCTCAATGCCCTCGGCGTTGGCGACCGCAAGCGTTTCGCGCATGGCAGAAACAAAGCAGCGACGCTGCTCGGAGCCCGGCTCCGTGGCGCTTCCGTAGGTCCCGCCGTAGGCCATGCACGTCTGGTTGATGCCGTCGTTGAGCATGAGTTTGGCCCACATGCGGTGCGCAATGTCGCTCTCGACGGTATGGGCGATGCCGCAGCGCGTGTAGAGCTCGTCGATGGCGGTGACGGTTGCGGGCTCGGTGCCGGCCGCCGCGCCAAAGCGGATTTCGCCCGCATTGGTAAAGGTGAGCTCTCCGTTGAGGAACACGGCGTCCATGCCCTGGCAAATACCAAGAACGGTATGCTCCCAGCCAAAGCGCTCGGCAATCTTCTGCTCGCTCGTAATGCCGTTACACAGCGAGGCGATGAACGTATTGGGCCCCACGACGCGCTCCATAGTCTTGAGTGCTTGGTCGAGGCCGGTCGTCTTGACCGTGAGAATGACCAGGTCGGCGGGCGTTGCCTCGCTGGCGCGGACGGACTTGAGCGCACAGGGCTTGCCGTTGACGGTGAGCGCATCGCCTGCGTGACGCTCAAAACGGGCGTCATCCATAACGTATTCGACGGCGTCATTGCCGAGGGCCTTGGCAATCATGCTGCCGTAGAGCAGGCCGACGCCGCCCTTGCCGATAAAGGCGACCTTGTTGATCTGCATGTGAATCATCTCCCCATATAAAAGGCGCCCGCGTAAGGGGCGCCTGATGGATTGTATGTCGCCGGGGCGTTTGGTAAGCGCGCGGGGCTGCTGTTATGAAAAAGAAACTATTGCACTGTGCGCTTATGCCGCGGGACAGATCACAAAAACGCGCGCAGGGTGTACGACGCCATCGCGCACCTTGGGGAAGGTGCAGAAGATGACAGCGCCTGTGGCGGGAAGCTCGTCCAGATGGTCTATGACCTCGATCTGGCAACGGTCGACCGAGAGGATGTATTGTTCTCCGGGATAGGGGTAGGCGTCCTCGCGCGTGGTCACGCTCGCCTCCTTTCATCGGGCTTTTTGCTGGTGTTAAAGCGGTGCCGTGACGGCTCGATTTCTGCTACGTTACGATACGTTCTCGATTACGATTCCAATGTGTTTCGACGACGTGACCATTGTGTTTCGCCTCATTAGGGCTTCGAGGGGAGAGGAGGGGCAGTGCAATATCGCGTTGACCCCAAAAGCGGCAACCGTATCTCGGCGCTGGGGCTGGGTTGCATGAGGTTTCCCGGTGCGCCGGGACACCCCGATGCGAAGACGGCCGATGCCATCATTTCCCGTGCGGTGGAGCAAGGAATAACCTATCTGGACACGGCCTATCTCTACCCCGGTAACGAAGCTTGTGTGGGAGCTTCGCTTGAGCGCCTGGGTCTACGCGACCAGATTTTGCTCGCGACCAAGTTGCCGCACGCTTCGTGCAAATGTGCGGAGGATTTCGACCGCTTTTTTGACGAGCAGCTGCACCGTTTGCGGACTGACCATATCGACTACTACCTCATGCACAACATCACCTCGCCCGTGCAGTGGGAGTGCGTGGCAGCGTTGGGTATCGAGGACTGGATTGCGCACCAAAAGGCTGCGGGGCGTATTCGCCAGATAGGTTTTTCGTACCACGGCAGTGCGGCGGACTTCCTTACGATGCTTGACGCGTACGACTGGGACTTTTGCCAGATCCAGTACAACTACGCTGGAGAGCGCTACCAAGCGGGAACGGCGGGACTCATGGCAGCCGCCGAGCGCGGGCTCGCGGTGTTTGTGATGGAACCGCTTTTGGGTGGACGCCTGGCGGGCAAGCTGCCTCCGCGGGCCCGTGCCGTGCTCGATGGCGTACGCGATCCGTACCTGAAGACACCGGCTGCTTGGGGCCTTTCGTGGGTGTGGAATCATCCTCAGGTCACGATGCTGCTATCGGGTATGACCGATACCGCGCAGGTGGACGAGAACGCGGCATTGGCGGATCGCGCACTGCCGGATTCGATGACGACAGAGCAGCTCGATACCATCGCACGTGTGCTGGGAGAGTTTGAGAAATCGAATCGCGTGCCCTGTACGGGGTGCGGCTACTGCATGCCGTGCCCCAAGGGCATCAATATTCCCGGTTGCTTTGGCGCCTACAACGCGAGCTACGCGCATAGTTGGTTTACGGGGCTGTCTCAATACTTTACGGCGAGCGCGGTGCGGACGAACGAGCCCAAGCTAGTGAGCAATTGCGTCAAGTGCGGTAAATGCGCACGTCACTGCCCGCAGCACATCGATATCCCCGAGCGTCTCGACGATGTGCGCCGACGTTTCCAGCCTGGCCCCGTAACGGCCGCGCTTAAAGCTTTTTGCAAAACGCGCTCCTGATGCCCCTTTTATAAGTTGCGGTGGAATAGTTCCTGTTTGCGGCAAAATAGGGCTTAAACAGGAACTATTCCACCGCAACTGAAGGGGGCTGTCGTGGGCCATCGGGATTCATGTGATGATTTGCGTGAGGTTCGTTGGGGCGTTTTGGGCGCTGGGCGCATTTCGCATCGATTTGCATCGTCGCTCAAGGAGGTGGACGGGGCACGGCTTGTGGCTGCCGCCGGTCGCACTCCTTCGCATGTTGAGGAGTTTTGCAGGGCGTTTTCGATTGATGCCGCGCACAGTTATGCCACGGCTGACGATAACGGCGATGCAGCTTATGATGCGTTGATTGCCGACCCCGATGTCGACGCAATCTACTTGGCTCTTCCACATGGCATGCATGCGCATTGGGTCTGTCGGGCACTGCGCGCGGGAAAGGCCGTGCTGTGCGAAAAGCCGGCCGTTTTGAATGAAGAAGAGGCTCTCTCGATTGCCTCCACCTCTCGCGAGCGCGGTGTGCTGTTTATGGAGGCGATGAAGAATCGGTTTTGCCCGATGCGCACTCGCGTGAAGGACTTGCTTGCGTCGGGTGAGCTTGGCCGTATTGTCTCGATTGAAAGCGTGCAAAAGCTCGATTACGGCGAGCCTCCTTCGGGCTATCTGCTTGATCCGTTGCAGGGCGGCTGTCTATATGACATGGGCTGCTATGCGGTCGGTTGGTTTGAGGATTTGCTCGCGGGCGCGTGCGAGGTTTCGTCCCGTGAAGTTCGCTGGCGTGACGTGTCAGGCGGCCGCGTCGATTGGGCCGATGAGATCCATATGAGCGTCGGCGGTATACCCATTCATATGGTGTGCGATGGCAAGGCAGCATATGAAAGCCGCTTAACGATTGCCTGTGAGCGGGGCTCGTTGGAAATCGAGCGTCTCCATCGCCCCGAGCTCGCCCATGTGAAATACTCCGACGGACGAATGCTCGAAATTAATGCCCCGTTTGAGGTCGATGATTTCTACGGCGAAATCCAGCATGCGACCCAGCTCATCCGGGCGGGGAAACTCGAGAGTCCCGTCATGTCCCTTGCCGCCACACAGCGCTGCGCGCACATTATCGATGCAATCCGTCTAGCCCTCTAGGACTTGGCGCTGACGCGTAGGGAATCATGAGGCTGGCGCCCGTAGCCGCAGTGCTTGGTGGCCCGCATCTCTGATGCCCCTTTTATAAGTTGCGGTGGAATAGTTCCTGTTTGCGGCAGAATAGGGGCCAAACAGGAACTATTTCACCGCAACTGATGAGGGGGAGCTGGGGATGCTGACGATCGGGTGTCACCTATCCACGACGAAGGGCTATCGGGCAATGGGGGAGACGGCGCTATCCATTGGCGCCAATACCTTTGCATTCTTTACGCGCAACCCGCGTGGTGGCAAGGCGAAAGACCTTGACATGGATGACGTGGCGGCCCTGCGCGAGCTTATGGAGCAAAACGACTTCGGCCCACTCGTGGCGCATGCCCCCTATACCTACAACCCCTGTTCTGCCAAAGAGCGGGCGCGTGAGTTTGCCTTGGAGGCAATGGCCGAAGACTTGCAGCGTCTGGAAGCACTGCCCGGCAACTACTACAACTTTCACCCCGGCGCACATGTGGGGCAGGGGACTGATGCCGGCATTCAGATGATCGTCGACACCCTGTGCCAGGTGATGTTTGAGGGCCAGCAGACGACGGTGTTGCTCGAGACCATGGCCGGCAAGGGCACCGAGGTGGGCCGCAGCTTTGAGGAGCTGGCGCTCATCATCGAGGGCGTTGCCGACAAGCGCCCCGAGCTGTCGGCCAAGCTGGGCGTGTGTCTGGACACCTGCCATGTGAATGACGCCGGCTATGACATCGTCTGCGATCTTGACGGTGTGCTTGACGAGTTCGATCGTGTGGTGGGTATCGAGCGCCTGCGCGCCGTGCACATCAATGACTCCAAGAATCCCTGCGGCGCCCATAAGGACCGCCACGAATGCATCGGTAAGGGCTATCTGGGTAGTGAAGAGTTTGGCGGCGGTATGCAGGTTATGCAGAATATTGTATTGAATAGCCGCTTGCGTGCGCTTCCATTCATTTTGGAGACGCCTAACGAACTTGCAGGTTATGCAGCGGAAATTACGCTATTAAGGTCATTGCAGCAGTAATGACTGTCACAAAGTGGAGTGTTCCATTCACGTTATGGGTTTGTTTCAATCAGTTTTCTAATTGCAGTTTCGCATTTACGGGTGCATAATATCCAACAGTTTTTGCAGACCTCTGAATCAAACGGGGTCACCGGAAGGAGACTGATTATGAAGCTGAAGAAGCTTGGCGCATTTGCCGCCACGGGCGCCATGGCGATCGCCCTTGCACTGACGGGCTGCGGCTCGTCCAACGCCACCTCTGGTTCTGATGCCGGTTCCAGCAGCTCTGACGACGCTAAGGTCGAGAAGGTCGACGGCTCCAAGGAGTACGCGCTCGTCAAGGACGGTACGCTGACCGTCGGCACCTCTGCCGAGTACGCTCCGTTTGAGTACAAGGATGACAACGGCGATTATCAGGGCTTTGACCTTGAGCTCATCAAGGCTATCGGCGACAAGCTGGGCCTGGATGTCGAGTACGTCAACAATGACTTCGACACACTCGTACCCGGTGTCGCTTCGGGCGCTAAGTACGACGTCTCCATCGCGGCTATCACCGACACGCCCGAGCGTGAGAAGGAAGTCACTTTCTCCGATTCCTACTACATGGACGATCAGGCTATCGTGACCAAGGTCGATAACACCGACATCACGGCCGACAACTACAGCGAGAAGCTCAACAACGCCGACGCTACCATCATCGTTCAGTCTGGCTCGACCGCCGAGTCCTTTGCCCAGGAGAACTTCCCCAAGGCCAAGATCGTCCCCTACAAGGACGCTACCGAGTGCTTCAGCGCCCTGCAGTCCGATAAGGGCGACGCCGTAGTCACCAACCGCTCCGTTGCCAGCCAGCTGACCGCCGAGCAGTTCAACACCTGCCAGACCATCAAGCAGATCAGCACCGGCGAGGAGTACGCCATCGCCATCAACCAGGGCAACACCAAGCTCAAGGACGACATCAACCAGGCCATCAAGGACCTGACCGACGACGGTACCGTCGACGCCCTCATGGCTAAGTACAACATCAAGTAAAATAGCTACTTGATTGCGTGTAGGCCCTTTCCGTTTTGCGGAGAGGGCCTTTGCGCTTCTCTTGACGGAGAGTGCTTCCGTCTCGTTTTGCCGGCAACTTCTACGATAGGAGCCACCTTGTCTCGATTGAACGAAGGGGCTGCGGAGCAGCGTTTTCCACTGCCCGCCTTGCTCCAAAAGCTAGCCTGCGCCATGGCCGTGGCGCTCGCGCTGGTGTGCGTGGGGGCATATGCGCCCACGACCGCCCAGGCGCTTGAGACCGCAAAGATTACCGCCCGACCCAACACCGGTTCGGGCAGCGCTGTGGTCGGCGGCACCGAGACGCGCATTACCTGGGAGGTCCAGGCCGATGCCGACGAGGAACTGAGTGGTCTTTCGCTGACGTTTGCCGATGGCACGACCTTTGGTGCGGACGACACACGTCTGACGATGCTCTCGGGCGATGACCTTATGGACCGTACGCCCATGAAGCCTACGTGCAAGGTCGACGGCCAGACGCTCAAGATCGATTTTGGCGAGACGGCGCCCGCTGGCGGCTATTTCCGTGTCGAGGTCTACGGCGTGACCTTCCCCGTCGAGGGCGGCGACGAGGCCTTTAGCGGTACCTATACGCTCGCCGATGGTTCGACCAAGAAGATCTCCAAGATTCCATCGGTGGAGATCAAGGGCGTGACGGCATTCGATAACTTCCTGGCCGACCTTAAGGAGCAGCCGTGGGTCGAGGCATGGAATTCCAACATGTTCCTTCGCCTGTTCCTGAACCCGGTCATTTTGGTCCAGAGCCTGCCGATCGTCTTTAAGGGCTTCCTTATGTCGCTCTCGATCGTGCTCGTGGCGTTTCCGCTGGCCATTCCCTTTGGCTTTGCGCTGTCGCTCATGCGCATCTCCAAGTCGCGCATCCTGCGTTGCCTTGCCGGCATCTATGTGAATATCATCCGCGGTACGCCGGCGTTCCTGCAGATCTACATCGCGTTCTTTGGCCTGCCGCTGGCCGGCGTCAAGGTTGACGACTATGTGCTGGGCGTTATCGTCATGGCCATGAACTCGTCCGCCTACCTGTGCGAGATCTTCCGCGCCGGTATTCAGTCAATCCCCAAGGGCCAGAACGAGGCCGCGCGCTCGCTAGGCATGAACGCCTTCCAGACGCTGCTCTACGTCATGATTCCGCAGACGTTCCGCAATGTCCTGCCCACGCTGACCAGCGAGTTCATCCTGCTCTACAAGGATACGTCGCTGCTCGCCGCCGTGGGCGTGGTTGAGATCGTCATGAACGCTCGCACCATCGTGGCCACGACGGGCTCCATCACGCCGTATGTGGTTGCCGCCCTGTTCTATCTGGTCATTACCCTGCCGCTTGCGCGCTTGGTGAGCGGTCTTGAGGCGAGGCTTCTGGGGACGGCCGAAACTAAGAAGAAGCGTCCCACCAAGAGCGCCGGACAGGTTGTCGCGACGCCCGCCGATCATATCGCCGGTCTGTAAGGAGGTTCTATCATGAGCGAAACCAATAACTCGAACGAGGTCGTCGTCAGCATCAAGAATCTCCAGAAGGCATTTGGCGATAACGTGGTCCTGCGCGACATCGATCTGGATGTGCACAAGGGTGAGGTCGTTGTGGTCTTGGGCCCCTCGGGCTCGGGCAAGTCGACGATGCTTCGCTGCATTAACCGTCTTGAGGAGCCCACGAGTGGTTCGATTGTCGTCGAGGGCGTGGATGTGTGCGCCAAGGGCGTCGACCTCAATAAGGTACGTACGCACTTGGGCATGGTGTTTCAGCAGTTCAATTTGTTCCCGCACCTGTCAGTCAAAAAGAACGTCATGCTCGCGCAGCAAAAGGTGCTCAAGCGCAGCAAGGAAGAGGCCGAAAAGATTGCCGTCGAGGAGCTGACCAAGGTCGGTCTTGCCGAGCGTATCGACTTTATGCCGAGCCAGCTTTCGGGCGGTCAGCAGCAGCGCGTGGCCATCGCCCGTGCCCTGTCGATGAACCCTCACGTCATGCTCTTTGACGAGGCTACGTCGGCGCTCGACCCCGAGCTCGTCCGCGACGTTCTGGGTGTCATGCGCGACCTGGCACGCGACGGCATGACCATGATCGTCGTGACGCACGAGATGGGCTTTGCCCGCGACGTCGCCGACCGCGTTGTCTTTATGGACGGCGGCGTTATCGTGGAGGAGGGCACGCCGAGCGAGGTCTTCGACCATCCCAAGAGCGAACGCACCAAGGCGTTTTTGGGCAATATCTCATAGCTGATCAGCAGTGTCTCGGAATGAGAGTTTGCTTGAGCGGGCGGGGTCGTAGCAATGATGCTGCGGCCCCGTTTTGCATTTCGGATAAAGGTCTCGTCGTTGCCCTGGCGGACTTTCAACCACATTTTCGGTGAATTATGTGTGCGTGATATCGGCGGACGCTCGTTGTCTGGTCTTCCATACAATTACATGCTGTTTGAAAAGAAGCCGGACCATGGGTGCGCTTGGCGCATAAAAGGGAACTGGGTGGGAATCCCAGGCAAGGCGGTTACTGTGTGCGGGGCTGTCCCGCGAGTCAGATTACTTGCCCATGGTCTTCTCGTGTCGAGGGTCTTTTGGGAGCCGCTGGATTCCGGTGAGCAGAAGATGACATCATATTTGCTCCAAGCATCCCGTATGCGATGCGGGGGCATTGCCGCATGCTGTCAGGTGCGGGCGTTTCGCTGTGTCCCGTTTCCCTTTACATGGTCGGCCTCGATTCTTATTGGGGTAGTGATCTTCCAGACCAAGGGGGAAAGGATGCTCAACAACATCCGAACAGGTACGAGGAAATTCCTCGTCGTGCTCATGGCGTTTATCTTTGCCAGTTCGAGCACGGGAATGACCGCGTTTGCCGAGGAGGTGAGCACGGGCGTAGCCGCGGCGGCCGATCAGGTCACCGCGGCGGGCGATGATGGGCAGGGCAGGCCTAATGAAGATGAGCCTTCCGCCGACGCTGAAACCGGCATGGCAGATGGCGGCAGCACGCAGGAGCAGGAAAGCTCCGGTGTTGCCGTGCAATCTATTGCGTCCGAGGAAACGGTACCGGCTGCACAGGTCGAAGAAGCAGGTTCTTTCGCTAAGGTAGTGCACTCGGGCGAGACGGTGGTCGTCAACGATGCGGCCGATATGCCTGAGACCATTGAGGCGGGTGCGACCGTCAAGCTCGGCGCGAATATTTCGATGGGCACTGATCAGCAGATCGAGACCGTTGACGGCACCCTGGATGGCCAGGGCCACACGGTCACCATTAACGGCAAGGCCGTTGCGAATAATGTGGCCGGCTCGATTCAGAACCTGGGCGTGACGGGCTCGGTCTCGAGCACCGACAATGTGGGCTCCATTGCCATGACACTTTCTGGCACCATCCAGATGTGCTGGTCCACGGCGAGTGTGAACCTTATCGGCTGGATGGGCTGTGCCGGTGGCCTGGTCGGCGGTATGACGTCCGGAAAGATCGTCAATTCCTATTTTGCCGGCTCAGGCGTTGAGATGAACGGTGGCCTGGTCGGTGAGGCTCAGGCCGGATCACTGTTGAACTGCCTATATACCGTAGGTTTTTCGCCTGCCGAGATAAACAACCCTAGCGGCTTTAACAAGGGAAACGCGGCTAAAGCCGCCGACCTCTCTTCTGCTAAATCACTCGACGTGCTCAATACCGATACGCCGTCGACTGGCTTTTCCTGGGTGTCCAATGGTGGCCTGCCCTTGCTTGTGAGCGGCTCTGCCCCCGTCGTTGTCAATAAGGACGCGCTCGTCGCGGCTATCACGGCCGCCGAGGCGCTCAATGAGTCAGACTACACAACGGATTCCTGGTCCGCCTTTGCCGCTGCTCTTGCTGACGCCAAAATCGTCAACGATAACGACGATGCATCTCAGTCCGATGTAAATGCGGCGGTCAAAAAGCTCGATGACGCCTCGGATGCGCTTGAGAAAAAGAAGCCGACGGCTCCCGTCGCCCAGCCGGAGAGCGTCAAGCATATCTCGTCGCAGGATGACTTCATGTATATGAACGTCAAGGATGCGAGCAACTACTATGTGCTCGATAACGACATTGTGATTGATGACGAATGGTTCTTCGGACCCACAGGCGAGCTCAATTGCACGTTTGACGGGCAGGGCCACACTATTACCTTCGACAACGGGGGAGGCGTTAAGTCTCTGTTTGCGAGCGTTGGCTCCACCGGCGTCATCCAGAATGTCTCTTTTGCCGGTGAGCTCAAACAGGCCATGGACGGCAAGTCGTTTGGTCCGCTTGGCAATCAGGTAAAGGGCTCTGTCATTAATTGCTCCACGTCCGTTACGGGTAAGGGCGTTGCTGGCTTTGGCCGTACGCTCCAGGGCGGCGTGATCTCCAATTGCATGTCCACCGCCGCTTCGACCGGCGGCGTGCTCTTTGCGAGCTACGACTCCGGACAGCTCATCAATGCGTACTGGCAGGAGGGCCTTACCAATAAGGTCGTCTTTCCCTCGGACGCGCTCGTCAACTCCTATGCTGTCGATACCGATGACATGAAGACGGCGACCTTTGTCGAAAATCTCAACGTCAATCGTGGTGAAAACGGTAGCGTGTGGGGTATGGGGTCTGATGGCTTTCCGCACTTCGGTGAGAATCTAGACCACGAGTCTTCTGAGAGCCCTACTGCAAGCAATAAGTACGAGGTGAAGTTCACGTCTGCCCGTACCGGCAAGACCGTAACTGCTGCCGATGGTGTGCTCTGCCCGTCTCCCGACGACGTTGTGGTGGGCGAGAACGGTGCCGCCTGCGTTTCGGGCACGCTTGAGCTCGATGGCCTGCCCAAGGATGCCAAGGTGACCTGGGGTACCCCAGATGCCAACAGGGGTGATATCGCCGTTAACGAGGAAACGGGCCTGCTGCACGTGTATAACGACGCCGTAGGTACGGTAACCGCCACACTCCACAAGGACGACGGCACTACCGAGAACGTCGCGACCGTTGTGGTCAAGGCAGTGTCCAAACCGATCGATGATTTTCAGATTTGGTATAACGGCGCAAACGTGACGGGCGGCACTATTGCGGTTGCGGGTTCCGAGGTCAAGAATCTTGAAGTCCGTGTTCATTACACCGATGCCGCCGAGGGCGAGTACACTCCTGTTTCCTATGCGCGTTTTCGCTTTGTCGGCACGCCTGCGAACGTACTTTACTCCAATCCCGGATCCGCCTGCTTTTATTTTAAGAAGCCGGGCGAGGCCACGATTCGGGTATCTTCACGCGCAAATCTCGATATCGCCTCCAAGAGCGTGACGGTCACGTCGAGCTATGTGCCAGCGACGAGCGTCTCGCTTGGCTATAACGAGGACGGCGAGACTGTCTATCTGCACGGTCGCAATCCGCTTGCCAAAGGCGCCTTCCTGACCGATAAGGCTGCGCCGGTTGTGGGACCCGAAAACGCGAGTGATCGCGCTTGCTACACGGTCACCTCGAGTGATTCTGCGGTTGCCGAGTACACTACGAGTGGCGAGATTGGCTTTACGCCGTATAAGGCCGGTAAGACAACGTTTGAGGCGACGGTCGAAAACCAGGACGGCAGCGTCATCTCCTCGGGTAAGCGAGAAGTTATCTACGCTTACCGGAACCCACTGAAATCGGTGACAATCACGAATGTCCCCGCGTCCGTTAAGGCCGGTAAGACCGTCGAACTCAACCTGGGTTATACGGGTGAGAACGATGTCGAGGGCTGGAGCGTTTCCGAGCCCGGTATGAAATGGAGTGTGACGACCGAGGAAGGTCGGGATGCCTCGGATGCCGTGAGTATCGACCGACGCGCTCTTGGTGATTGGAAGCACGTTGACGGTGCTCCTGACGACGGCTTGTTTGTGGCGAGCGGCGCCTATGTCCTGACGGCGAACAAGGCCGGTACCTATACGGTGACCGGTACGCCGATCGATCAGACTGCCGGTGCCCAGGCCATCTCCTTTGAGATTACGGTTGACGGAATCGTTGCCTCACCGGATAACGAGGCAAAGGCCGACGAAGGTACCCTTTCCGCTGCCAAGTACTTTGACGCCAACCGTACGATCGATGCGTACACCTATGGTCAAGAATGGGAGATTTACGCCTTCGCAACGTCGGGGCGCAAGATTGACGACGCACTGATCGCGAATTACAAGAAGTCCCTTACCGTTCATAAGGCCGAGTGGTCGGGCAACACCGCCAAGGTGACTGATTGCGAGCGAGTTGCGCTTGCGCTAACCGCGCTTGGCGAGGATATTACCTCTTTCGATGGCGTGGATCTCATTGCCGACATTTGCTCTCACGAAGATCTTGTGGCTTCGGCGAACAACGTGGTCTATGCACTGATCGCCCTTGACGAGGCGGGTATTTCGAATGAGGTGCTGCGTGCGTCCGGCTCTTCTTGGACACGTGCTCAGCTTGTTTGCGCGCTGCTTTCGTTCCAGAATCCCGACGGCGGTTTCACCATCGATGCGGGCGGTGCGAGCAACGTCGATATGACCGCTATGGCACTTCAGGCGCTTGCGCCCTATGTCGATAATGACGCGTGCGCCGTTGCCCTGGCCTCGAATGGCCAACCTTCTGTTGCATCTGCTGTCGACAATGCGCTCGGCTTCCTTAGGGGTCAGATGAACGGCCTTTGCGACTTTGGGTCCGTTGAGTCGAATGCCCAGGTGCTGCTCGCTCTTGTGGCTCTTGGCAAGGATCCCGTAAATACCAAGAACGGTTTTGCAACGGGTGCGAATAGCCTGATTACTGCAATCTGCGCCTACGAGGTCGCCGACGGCAAGGGCTACGCCCATACCATGGAATCCGACGGTAAGCCCGGCAATGCCAACGCGCTTGCGACTGTACAGGCCTTACGATCCCTTTCGGCCTATAAGTCCGCAGGGTCCGGTGTGAGCTGGTCCAAGATCGGTGGCGTAAAAGCCGGTGTCGTCGAACCGGGCGGCTCGATAAAACCCGTGACGCCCGAGGTACCCGTTCCTACGGTCCCGACGAAGAATTCGACGCCCGCGGTCATGCCGACCGGTTCGCAGAGGGGCGATGGCTCCGGCGATAAGCAGGGCGGTTCTGGAATGCAGGAAGTTGTTGCTTCGCAGAATGTGGATGCCAACAAGGGCGAGTCCGATAAGAAGTCCGGCTCCGACGAGTCTTCCGGTTCGAAAACGACGTCCGCTGCTGCCGCATCACGCAAGGGTGCTTTGGATGGGCGAGGCGGCGTTAACCCGGTCGCTGTTACCGGTGTTGTTGTCGGTATCGTGTGCCTTGCGGCTATTGGTGCGTGGTTTGTGCGCTCCCGTAAGAGCGCATAGCGACTCGATGCCTGTAACGTCCGTCGTTTGATACGCGGGTGAGTTGTGCCGTTCGTGTCGTGGCTTTATAGATGAACGGGCTCCGGGTTAAGACGACCCGGAGCCCGTTTGCGCTGCATCTGTCGTGTCAATGGGTGGTTTATGCCAGCTCCGCTCCCAGGGCCTTGCAGGCCGCCTCGCCCTCATCATCGGGCGCATCGTAGCAAATGACGGAATCGACGACGTTGACGCCCGCCTCGTCGGCATCGGCCTTCCAGTTGTCCATCCACTCGCCCTCGGCCCACGAGTAGGAGCCAAAGAGGACGACCTTCTTGTCGCCGAGGGACTCCTTGACCTCGTCCCACATAGGCTGGAACTCGTCATACTCAAGCTCCTCGGAACCCATGGCGGGGCAGCCGAAGGCAATGGCGTCATAGCTGGCGGCCTTGTCTGCGGAGAAATCGGCGCAGGAGATGACTTCTGCCTCGGCGCCGGCATCGGTTGCACCTTCGGCAACGAGGTTTGCCATGGCCTCGGTGTTGCCTGTACCGCTCCAGTAGACGACTGCGATCTTGCTCATATGTTTTCCTTTCGGTTGTGCGGCGTGCGGCCGCGTTTTGTATGCTCTATCGGGTTGCCTGGACAAGTTGTCCCAGGGTGCAGCCCTGTTGATAGATATAGGTAAGGTATTGCGTGCATGCGCGATAGGAGTCAAAGGTCGTGAGCGCCTGTTCGACGTTCGTGTATACCTTCCAGGCGCCAATGACCTTATAGTTTTCGCCGTGCTGGACGATAAACTGATGGACATCTTCGTAGGGATAGCCCAAAAAATAGCCAATTTCGTGGGGGAACTCGCACATACACCCCGTATCGCAGTGCCTATTTCGCGCGAGTGCGCTGACACTGCCGTCATAGGCGCTTTCTGCGGCATTGCTGCTTGCCAGCGTGATGCGCGCGGCGAGATGCACCAGGGATGCGGGCAGGTTGTGGACATCGTAGCCTTCGGCGACAAGCGCCGTCGCGGCGCGGGGGTCGGAGAGATATCGCATAAGGTCCGCAGGGCGGTACACATAGATGAGCGCTCCGCAGGGGCGCCAGACCAAAACTCTCATATGGATCCCGAGCGGCTGGAGCTCGCGGTTGCATTGGGCTATGACGGCGAGCAGGCGAGAGCGTCGCTCTTCGATTTGAGCGATGCCGAGTTTTCCGTTTTGGTTGGCGTAAACGCCGGGATAGGTAAAGAGCGAAGCTGGCTTGATACCTGCGAGCGTAGGGGAGCAGTTGCGCACGACAGCCGTTTGATATGTTGGGATGTCAATGGTTCGAGTCACGTTGCCCCTTTCGAGTCCTCAACTGTTAGCCTAGGAAAACTTATACACGAAAGTAAGCCATGGTCAACAAAAAAGTTTGAAGAGGGAAACTAATTGACCGAACGGACATGATTTTGGGTTAAGATGGGGACACCCTATGGGGGTATCTAGATAGGGCTACTTGAAAGGGGAACGCATGAGTGACTTGCTCAACCCTGCGAATCTCATCGTGCTGGCCGTAATTGCCGTCGGTTTGTTTTTTGGGTTGCGTCGCATCGCCGCTTCGACTCGCGGAAAGAGCTGCTGCAGTGACGGCGCGAGCGGAAAGAAGTCCAAGAAGGTCGTGGTCGCTGATACCGATCTGTCTCATTATCCCTATAGCGAGGAGCTGCTCATCGGCGGCATGAGCTGTGACGGCTGCGCTCAGAACGTAGCCAATGCCCTGAATGCGCTGGATGGCGTGTGGGCAACGGTGACGTATGCGGACCACACGGCACGCGTGCGCTCTAAGCAGCCGATCGATCGCGGTGCTCTCGTGGCCGCCGTGAAGGACGCGGGTTACTACGTCATGACGCTGTAAGCGTCGCCTTGGATGCATTTCCTTGTCTAGGCTCGTCCGCGCAGTTCGATGTCTTGGATATCGTCGAAGTCGATGGCGATGTCCTTGAGCTTGAGGAACTTGAAGGCGGGAAGCACTTCGTCGAGAATGCCGGTGCGGCTACGATAGCCGTATGTATCGTAATAGGTGACACGCACCAAGTCGCCGCGTTTGAGGCCCTCGAGCTTTTTTGAAAGCTCGAGGGCTTTTTCTTCCGTGAGTTCGCATTTTGGTTCGACGGTAATTTCTTGCTTGCGCACGAGCTCGTAGTATCCCGTGAGGGCGGCAAAGGGCATAAACTGCGCGGCGCGGCCGGCGCGGACGGCGCCGTTGGCGGTGAGCTTTGGGTCGGCGGAGCGACGTCTTCCCTCGGGGTCCGCTAGGCGTTCAAAAGGTGTCGGTGGCCGCATCGGCTGTTGTTGGGACTTAGGCACGGTGTCCTCCAACTTGGTCGTTGCGTTCGCGCGCGGTGGCGCCGGCGGTAAAGCTCAATCCTTTGACCAGGGCGTTTTTGCCGTACTTGCCTTTCACGGCCAGGACGGCGCGCGCCAGGTCGCGCTCGCGCTCATCCGCCTCGATATCGCTAAATAGATCGATGGTGGCAAATTCCTCGGGCATGAGGTTGCCAAATCCCAGGTTGATGCGTTTGACCGGTCGTTTGGGATCGACGGTCTGCGCCCAGAGCTCATCGAAATAGCCCATGATCTTCTTAAACGAATTGGTTCGCTCGGGCAGCTTTCGCGAAGCGTTGGAGTGCGCGAAGAGCGCGGCATAGCCACCGCGCGGTTTGCCGCCATGCTCTCCCACAAAGATGCCATCGATTGCCTGCGCCTCACGCACCAAGCGCCGTCGTTCGTCATCGCGTTGGACGGGCTTGGGCGCACGGGGTGCGAGCTCGGGTCCAACAGTTACGGCGGGTTCGATGCTCGACGTGCTCGAGCGTAGGTGTCCGCATCCGTCCACATATTGCGCTGTGCCGCTGGCGTCGAGGCGGCGTATGTCGGCGCGCTCGCTCGCGTAGCCTACAAAGAGCGAGATGCTGTCGCACACCACGTGCTTATCGACTAAGTCCAGCACAGCGTTGTCGACCATCTCGCGCAACACGGTGTAGGCCTGCTCGTAGGCATAACCCTTCGAGAGCACCTGCCCTGTGGTGGTCGAGGTCGCTTGCGGGCGATAAGCTTGGATATCGGCGATAGTTGTCGGCTCGCGCCCAAAGGCGTGGTCGATAAGATACTCGGCATTGACGCCGAGCTCGTCGTAGAGCAGGTTTTCGTCGAGCGCCGCGACGCCCATCAAATCGTAGACGCCGTATTTTTCGAGTCGCGCTGCCACGCCGGGCCCGATGCCCCAGATGTCGGTGATGGGGCGATGGGGCCAGATCTCCTTGCGAAAGGTCTCGTCGTCGAGTTTGCCGATGCGACTGGGCACGTGCTTGGCGGTGATATCGAGTGCAACCTTGGCCTGGAATAGGTTGGGGCCGATGCCGACCGTTGCCGTGATGCCGGTGCGCCCCAGGACCTCGTCACGCAGCATGCAGGCGAAGCCTTCAGCGTCAGTATGGTAGAGGTCCAGATAGGGCGTCACGTCGATAAAGCATTCGTCGATGGAGTAGACGTGCACGTCCTGTGGGCTCACGTATTCCAGATAGATGCCGTAGATTTGCGCCGACACCTCCATGTAGTGCTGCATGCGCGGTACGGCCTTAATGTAGTCGATGCTATCGGGAATCTCGAATAAACGGCAGCGGTTGTGTATCCCGAGGTCTTTCATGGCCTGTGTGATGGCGAGACAGATGGTCGTTCGTCCGCGCGATTCGTCGGCAACGACCAGGTTGGTGGTGAGCGGGTTGAGCCCGCGGTCGACGCACTCGACGCTGGCGTAGAACGTTTTAAGGTCGATGCAGATGTAGGTGTGCTGCTCGTGCGCCATCCGTGCCCTTCCATCAAACACATGTTCTTATCGAATACATGTTCGATAATACCCGCTTGCGCGGACATCGTCAAAACCTGTCCCTTTTTGGTGGGTATGGTCGTGCGGTTGGATCGGTTTTTAACGCAGCTCTAAAGAGCGTGAAACAGCTCGGAAAACCTCGCTTCTTAGCATGAGCCTAACGATTGATACCGCCTATACGCACGGAAGGGTTGTGGGAAAGATGGTCAACTATGGGTTTGGTATGCCGACGCGCTTGGTTGCGGATGGAGACGTGGCTCGCTGGTGTGGACGATTGGTCGCTCACTACGGCGGCACCAAGGCGCTGGTCGTGCTGGGCGGTGACAAGCATACGCGTGATGAGCTCGTCTCGGCGGCACTCGGCTCGCTCGATCGCGCCCTGCTCGAACGCGTGCTCTTTCGTTGCGGTTTGGTCGGGGGCGACGGGGGAGACGATTTGGTTGATGAGGCCGTGGCCCTAGCGACCGACGAAGGCGTGGACTTTGTCCTGGCGATCGGCGATGCCGATACTGCCGGCTTTGCGCGCGAACTCGCGCGTCGCATGGCGGTACTCGATGCCGGCGAAGACGGTTTTGTCCCTTATGGATGTATTGTCTCGGAGGGCAAAGTGCCTGCCGTCGTGGGGGCCGGCGAGGTTCCCGTTTTTGCCATTATCGCTCCCGAACTGCTTGAGGGCATTGGGTCTCCTCTGCGCGAGCTGCTCGGCAGCGTGTGCGCGGCGGCCTAGCACCTGACAGGAAGGGACAGGTTAATTTTGGTAGGTAAAGCGTTTGACCTGCCAAAATAAACCTGTCCCTTTTTGGTCGGTCGCCGTTTGGGGGCGAATTGGCAACGCTCGCTGATTACGGTCTTGACCTGCGCTAGAATAAGGGCATCTGATTATCCGGGCGCATGGAGGTATGCGCCCGTATGTTGAGGAGGACTTTATGGCAACTGTTGCCGCACCTATCGACGCTACGTCGACCGCCGCTTGGAAGGCGCTCGAGGCCCATCAGGAGAAGCTCGAGGCCGAGGGTATCGACCTTAAGGCATGGTTTGCTGCCGATGCAGAGCGCGTGAACAAGCTGAGCTTTGATGCCGGTGACCTGCACTTCGACCTGTCCAAGAACCTGGTGACCGATGAGACCGTCAAGCTGCTGTGCGATCTTGCCCGCGAGGTGAAGCTCGAGGAGCGCCGCGACGCCATGTTCTCCGGCGAGCACATCAACACCACCGAGGACCGCGCTGTTCTGCATACCGCGCTTCGCCGTCCGGCAAGCGAGAAGGGTCAGCTCATCGTTGACGGCCAGGATGTCGTCGCCGACGTGCACGAGGTCCTCGACCGCATGTACGCCTTCGCCGAGCGCGTGCGCTCCGGTGAGTGGAAGGGCGTTACCGGCAAGAAGATCGAGCACCTGGTGTCCGTCGGCATCGGTGGCTCCGATCTGGGCCCGGTCATGGCCTACGAGGCCCTGCGTCCCTACGCCGACGCCGGTATCGACTGCCGCTACATCTCCAACATCGACCCCAACGATCAGGCCGAGAAGCTCAAGGGTTTGGATCCCGAGACCACGCTCGTGATCATCGTCTCCAAGACCTTCACCACGCTCGAGACCCTCACCAACGCCCGCGAAGTCAAGACCTGGATGCTCGAGCAGCTCAAGGCTCAGGGTGCCATCGACGGTTCCGATGAGCAGAACGCCGAGGCCGTGGCAAAGCACTTCGTCGCCGTTTCCACCGCACTCGAGAAGGTCGAGGCCTTCGGTATCGACCCCGCTAACGCCTTTGGTTTCTGGAACTGGGTCGGCGGCCGCTACTCCGTCGACTCCGCCGTGGGCCTGTCGCTGATCGTCGTGCTCGGCCCCGAGCGCTTCCAGCAGTTCCTCGAGGGCTTCCATGCTATCGACGAGTACTTCTGCAACACGCCGCTCGAGAACAACGCCGTCGCGCTGATGGGCCTGCTCAACGTCTGGTACGTCAACTTCTTCGGCTCCAAGAGCCACGCCGTGCTTCCGTACTGCCAGTATCTGCACCGCTTCCCGGCCTACCTTCAGCAGCTCACCATGGAGTCCAACGGCAAGCACGTCCGCTGGGACGGCAGCGCTGTGACCTCCGATACCGGTGAGATCTTCTGGGGCGAGCCCGGCACCAACGGCCAGCATGCCTTCTATCAGCTGCTGCACCAGGGTACCGTGGTGGTTCCGGCCGACTTCATCGCCTTCGCCAATACCGCCAACCCTGCGACCGATAGCGGCCAGGACGTGCACGAGCTGTTCCTGGGCAACTTCCTTGCCCAGACCAAGGCACTCGCCTTTGGCAAGACAGCCGACGAGGTTCGTGCCGAGGGTACGCCCGAGCAGATCGTCCCGGCCCGCTGCTTTGAGGGCAACCGCCCGACGACCTCGATCTTCGGCGACACGCTGACCCCGTTTGCACTCGGCGAGCTCATCGCCCTGTACGAGCACATCACGTTTGTCGAGGGCACGGTCTGGGGCATCGACTCCTATGACCAGTGGGGCGTTGAGCTGGGCAAGCAGCTTGCCAAGCAGATTACTCCGGCCTTCCACGACGACGCTGCCAAGGCCGAGCAGGACGCTTCGACCCAGGCGCTCATCGAGTTCTACCGCGCTCACCGCAAGTAGTCGCTGCTGTTAACGCATCGCGCCTTATAGTCAGGGGCCCGTATCCTATCGGATGCGGGCCCCTTTGCTTTGCCGTGGTCCCGGGGCGCACGGCCTTTGTGGAACATCGCCGGGGCGCCGCGCGCTGCGAGAACCCTGCGTCTAGATCTCGGCCTCCGCATGGCCTCGCTGCGCCTCGGGCAGCTCCCCGTAGAGCGGATGGTCTTCGAGCCTAAAGCGCTCGACCTGTTCGGGAGTGCGACCGCGTACAAAGAGCCACGAGCGATCGATCGGCGTCGCCATGAGCGTGCTGGGCAGCGCGTCGGCGCGGTCGGAAAACACCCGGGCGCTCTCGGGATCCTGGAACGCCAGCACCAGATGCGTGTCGCAGTTGCCCATGATGGAGCGTGCGCGTGCCTCGCCATAGAGCGCATCGAGCTGGTTGGTCGACTGCAGCAGCAGCGTTGCCCAGATGTTGCGGCTTCGGATAATCGAGAGCGCGTTGTCGATCTGGGGGATCTGCAGATTTGCGAAGTCATCGAGCATAAAGCGCACGGGCACGGGCAGGCTGCCGTCGGGCTGCCTATCGGCTTCGCGAATGAGGCCCATAAACGCCTGCGAAATAAAGAGGCCGGTCAGCGGATCGAGATTGCGGTCAATATCGCTCACGGTTACAAACAGGGCGCAGGGGGTGTGTCCCATGGAAGCGAAGTCCACCTGATGGCACTCACGATAGAGCTGTGCCGCACCGTCGAATCCCAGACACATGACCTTTTCGGCAAGGATGCCGACGATGCTCGCGTGCATGCGCTCGGCATTTTGCGTAATGGCGTAGCGCCGCCATAGCGAGAGGGCATAGCTTTGGGGGTCGGTCGTGATCAGGTCGTCAAACAATCGACCCGTGGCACCGTCCTGCAGGTGCTCGATCAGCTTGATGACCGAGCTGATCGTCTGCTCGTCGGCGGGTAGCTGTTCGGTGACGTAGGCGATAAGACACGACAGCAGGTTTGCCGCCGCATGATCCCAAAAAGGCTGGTTGTTGTCCTCGATGGGGCAGATGGCCTTTGCCACCGAGAGGATGTCCTGCTGGTTGGGCCTGCCGTCCGCCTTGCGGCGAATGTGCCTCAGGGGGTTGTAGCCGCAGCGCTCGATGCCGGGCGCAAGGGCCGGGACGGTGTTGAGGTCGGCGAAGTTGAGACATTGCACGCGGTAACCGTGGGCTGCCAGCACGGGTCCCACTTCGCGACAGAGCGTGCCTTTGGTGTCGAGCACGATGTAGCTTGCGTTCATTTGCAGTAGGTTGGGCTTGAGGACGTTTCGGGTCTTGCCGGCTCCCGAGGGGCCGATCACAAGTGCATTGTTGTTGAGTCCCGTTTGGCGGGTGTCGCAGGAAAGCGTTCGATCCTTGGCGAGGATGGTGGACAATGCGGACTCAGATGCGGCGAGGCGGCTGGCGAGGTTAGACATGGGCGACCTCCTTGGTGGTCGAGAGGATTTCGTGGGCAAAGCCGAGCTCGACGGCGCGCTCGGCCGAAAGGTAGGTGTCTTTTGCAGTGAGGGACTGGATGCGCTTGGGCGTGAGGCCGCTGCGGTCCGAGAGGATTTGCGTGAGGGTCTTGCGGGTCTGCATGAGACGCCGGCTGGTTTCCTGCAGCGCAAGTGCCGAGCCGCCTGCCCCCTGGGGGATCAGCGGGTCGTGAATCATGAGCTCTGCATGGGGCGCCATACGGCGATCGTCGCCGCCCATAAAGATCACGGCGCCCATGGACGCGGCGAATTCCAAGCAGACGGTGCGGATGGGGCACGATGCGAGGCGCATGGCGTCATAGATTGCAAGACCCGATCGCACGCTTCCGCCGGCGCTGGCGACAAATATGGTGATGGGGCGGCTGGGGTCGGTGGCATCGAGCAGGCGGATCTGCTGGCATAGGTCGTGGGCCATCGGGGTTTCGATGTTTCCCATGACGGAGAGCTCGCGACGGGCGAGCATCTCATCGTAAATGCTGGTGAGCGTGATACCTCGGGCGGATTCACGCATGGTGAGGGGGCTGATGATGGGGGAATGATTGGTGTCCATGAGGACTCCTTTCTGTTGGTTGTGTTGTGGAATAGGATTGTTGCCCGCGGAGGGGCTGGCGGGCTACAGGGTTCGTCCGAGCCTGAGATCGAGTTCGGTTGTGGGGCAGGCTGCCTGTTCGTGCGGCTCGCAAGCGCCAAGGGCTCCAAAGCGATGGAGCGTTGCGGCGGGCGTGGTGTAGGCGAGCCGCAGCTGATGCTCGACAGGGGCACATCCGTCATTTTTGTAATGAGCCGCGTAGTACTGCGCGACGCTGGCGTTCATCTCGCTGCCATTGCGATGGCGCTCAAACTGGCGTCTGCAGGTCTCGATGATCTTTGCTACCGACTTGGGTGCCGTCGCGGGAACAAGGGCGAGATAGCCCTCAAATAGCTCGTTGATGCTCAGGAGGCACAGCAGGTCGATCAGCGTCCTTATGGCTGCTCCCTCGGCGGAAAAGTGCGCGGTCATGCGGTTATATCGGTTGCGGTCGACGATGGCCGCATGGGGTCTTGGGGTTTTCTGCCCCGTGGTCCCGGGCTTTTGCCGCGCCTGTGTATTGAGCTCGACGTTGCAGCGCTTGAGGCCGTCCAGCGGAAGGAACAGTGCGGTGCGCAGGGTGTTCCGCTTGCTTTCGAGTTCATGACGCTCGTCGGGTTCCCATTCGAGCTTGAGTTTCGTGTCGAGCGCCGTAAGCATATGGGCTAGGCAGCCTACGGTAAGAACGTGCGAATCGTTGTCGCGTTTTGGGGCATAGGGGTCTGTCAGCTTGCGAATGTCGGGGTCGCCCATGATCTTTGTGCAGCGCTTCAGCAGTTGAGGATGGTCGGCCAAGATCGTCGCGAGCGGTAGCGACGCGTAGTTCTTGATGGTCGCGGCGGCAAAGGCGGCATCATATTCGTTTGCATATGCTCGCTCAATTCGGGCATCCAGAATGCTTTTCTTATCGCTGTCTTCAGCGTGGTGGTTTGTCATAGCTTCTCCAATCGGTTGATGTTCGTGCTGTTTGTTGATGTGTTGGTTGTCGTGAGTGATGTGCTTGCCGTGGGTGATGTGCTGACGTTGGGGTGCTATGCGGTTTTCAATGAGCCCGTGAGGCAGTTGCTGCAGGGGCGGGATGGAACGGCCCATGCAAGGCGGAAGGCATCGTGCTCAAAATCGAGACAGCAATGCCCGGGGTGCCTCACATGTGGCAGTTACCTCATTAAGTTGTCATTGCGTTTGGGGTTGTACTTTGCCGATCTTCCTTCTCTTACACGCTAAAACTCAAACTTCATATGCTCGATCTACTTAAAACCGCAACGGCGGTCTTTTATCAACTTATATGTCGGAACGCGTCTTTGCAAGTACTTTTTTGCCTTTGTTTCAAATGGGGTGGTTTTGCAACCGTCATACGCGCGCTGTGCGAACGTGCCCCGGCTCGGATAAGATAGTGCGCGATAAAAACGATGCAAGGAGGCACATATGGCAATCAAAGCCATCGCGATGGATATCGACGGTACGCTCACCAACGACCAGAAAGTGATTAGCTCGCGTACGCGCAAGAAGCTGCTCGCGGCGCAGGAATCGGGCATTAAGCTCATCTTGGCTTCGGGCCGTCCCGCATGGGGGCTGCACGCCTTGGCGCAGGAGCTCGACCTTCAAAACCATGACGGTCTGCTGGTGGCCTTTAACGGCGCGCATGTGGTCGACGCTCAGACCGACGAGGTGCTGTTCGATCAGGCTATGCCTGCCGACGAATTGCATCGCCTGATTGATCACCTGCGTAATTTTGACGTGATCCCTATGATTTCGCTCGGTCGTGATTTGCATGTCGAGGACTCGTACCGTTGCATGATCACGCTGCCTGACGGCTCGCAGAAGAATATCGTCAAGTATGAGCGCGACGCGTGCGATCTTAAGATTCGCGAGGTGGAGAGCCTGCATGAGGTCGCTGATGCTTATCCCGTGGACAAGCTACTCACTGCGGGCGACCCGGCATACCTGCAGGCGCATTACGAGGAGATGTATGCGCCCTTTAAGCAGACGCTTTCGGGCATGTTTACGGCCGACTGGTACTTTGAGTACACGGCGCCCGGTATCGACAAGGCCTGCGCGCTCGAGGGTGCCCTGCCCAAGCTCGGCATCGATGCCAGCGAGGTCGTATCGTTTGGCGACGGCCAGAACGACAAGTCCATGATCGAGTGGGCCGGCACCGGTGTTGCCATGGGAAACGCCGTCGATGAGGTTAAGGCTGTGGCCCAGATGGTGACCACCAATAACAACGAAGATGGTATTGCGGTGGCGCTGGATAAGCTGCTGGGCTAGAATCGCCGATTAATGCATGATTCGGGCGCCTGCTCGCGGGCGTCCTTTTGTTAGGGAGGGTGCCGTGTCCGCATTTCCGTTCGACGCCGTTATCTTTGACATGGACGGCGTCATTGTCGATACCGAGTATTACTACTTGGGCGAGACTGCCGCGTTTGCCAAGGAGCTGGGGCTTAATCTGACTCAAGAGGAGTTGAATGGGCAGGTCGGTACCTCCCATCAGTTCTTCCTGCATATGCTGGTCGATTGGTTTGAGCGCGCCGGTAAGGGGCATTTCACTGGCGAGGAAGCGTTGGCCCGTTGGGACGAGTGGGCGCATAAGCGTCCGCGCGACTATCAGGCTTTGATTAACCCAGGCGCCGTGGATACGATTCGAGAGCTGCCGCGCCGTGGCGTTCGCGTGGCGCTTGCCAGCTCGTCTCCCATGGTTAGCATCGAGGAAGTGCTCAATGCGTGCGGGCTGTCGGATGCCTTTGAGTATGTGGTGAGCGGCGAGCAGTTTAAGGAGAGCAAGCCCGAGCCCGACATCTACTTGCATGCGCTGGACCTGCTGGGGCTGCCCGCGAATCGCTGCTGCTGCGTTGAGGATTCGGTGCCTGGCATCACCGCTGGCAAGCGAGCCGGCCTGACAGTTATTGCCAAGCGCGAGGAGCGTTTTGGCTTTAGCCAGGATGCCGCGGACAAGATTATCGACCAGCTGCCGGAGCTGCTCACGCTTTCTTAGGAGCGCGGTAGTTGCGCGTTTTTCGGGTCTGATGAGTAAATAGCCAACATTTTGGTGCGACACCTAGCATACTTTAAGCTAATGCGGGCTTAAGGGCTTGTTGAATGCCCTTAAGCCCGTTTTAGAATTAATTGTGCTGGGAGAAGGTATATGCCACCGACTGAAGGGCTAACTGACGGTAAAGCAGCGATACCGCTGTACCAACAGGTCATTGATATCATTAAAAACGAAATCAACTCCGGCGCCTACAAGGCAGGCGCGCGGATACCCAACGAATTCGAATTGGCTGAGAGCTATAAAGTTGGCCGCGTTACCGTGCGACGCGCTATTGAGGAGCTCGTCCAGCAGGGCTATCTAACGAAGCGACAGGGGAAAGGCACGTTTGTCAATGCCCCCAAGCTCAAGCGCAAGATTCGCCAGAAGGATGACGTTCAGAGTTTTTCGGACGCATGCCGCGTTAACGGAATGGAACCGGGGGCGTGTGTCATTTCGAGAAAGATACTGCCGGCGGATTCCACCGAAGCACAGTTCTTTGGTGTTCCCGTTGGAACTGACTTGATTTGCGTTGAGCGCGTGCGCACTGCCGATGGCGTCCCTGTCATGCTCGAGAACAACATATACGTTTACGAGGACAACGCCTATCTATCAACGGCACCTCTATCTAACCAATCCATTTTTGAGTTCGTGCGTAACCGGACGGGCCGTACGCCCGCGTTTACCGACCCGTGCACACTCGAGATCGCGTGCGCGTCGCCCGAGGTCGCTCGGCTGTTGGCAGTTCCCGTTGGCGAACCCTTGTTTTATATGGAAGCCTTCTTTTTTGATGAGCAGCGGCGGCCGTTTATCATCGGTCGTCAGCGGATCGTTGGGTCTCGCTACGTTTTTGACATCTAGGACATTGCGAATGGAAGCGCCCGGTGGATCATCTCACCGGGCGTTTCCATACCGTTCACGGCGCAAACGCGACCGTTCAACCGCGTTGCGGCAATCAGTTTGAAATTATCTTGATGAAGGAAAAAGCTGCTGGTAATCTATGGGACGTCATAGAACGTTTGCATTGTGCAAACGTTGAACCGAGATGCGATGCAGTCTCGAGTTCTTTGGAGGTATCTATGTCAGATACGAAGGCGAAGAAGACAAACAGACGTTTTAAGTTCAAATTACCGCATGTCTATACGATCATGTTCTTGCTGATCGTTGTCTTTGCGGTCCTGACTTGGATCGTTCCCTCTGGTCAGTATCAACGCAAGACGATTTCGACAGCGGCGGGCGAGCGTGAAGTCGCCGTTGCTGGAACCTATGAACAGGTCGATAAGAACTACACCGATTCCGAGACCGGCGAGACCATCAATCTGGGTCAGGATATCTTCGCGGTTCTGCAAGCGCCCACCAAGGGTATCCAAGAGGCTGCCGACGTCGTTGCGTTCGTCTTATTGATTGGCGGATCGTTCGCGATCATCACCAAGACCAACGCTTTGAATGCCGGCATGAGCCGTGTGATTAAAAAGCTCAAGAACAAGGACATCCTCATCATTCCCATCACGATGACGTTGCTGTCCATTTGTGGCACTACGTTTGGTATGTCTGAGGAAGCCCTGCCGTTCTATGCCATCTTCATTCCCATCATGATGGGTATCGGTTATGACTCGATGACGGCATTCATCATCTGCTTCCTTGGTCCTAACCTGGGATATTGTGCTTCGACCATCGACCCGTTTAATGTTTTGATCGCCCAAGGCATCATTGGCATCGAGGGTAATCCGCAACTGTGGCTGCGTGCCGTTTCTTGGGTCATCTTCACTGCCGTCGGTATCGCATGGGCCATGCGCTACGCCATGCGCGTCAAGAAAAACCCCGAGTCGTCCATTGTGTACGAGGACGATAAGCTCAAGCGTATTGAATTTTCCGTGACCGATGCCTCCATCGAGGAAGAGTTCACTATCCGTCAGAAGCTCGTGCTTATCGATTTTGCTTGCGGTATGGGCATTATCGTCTGGGGTCTTGTTACCCAGGGCTGGTACATGAATCAGATTTCCGCCGTGTTCCTTGGCATGGGCTTGCTTGCCGGTATCCTGGGCGGCCTTGACCAGCAGACGATCGCAGAGGAGTTCGTTAAGGGTCTCGCCGACTTTGCGTACGCTGCCGTCGTTATCGGTATCGCTCGCGGTATTCTGGTCATCGCCGAGGGCGGCATGATCATCGACACCATCCTCCAGGCGCTCGCTACTGCACTGGCCGGTGCACCTGCCGCCGTCTACACCACGTTTATGTATATCGTCCTTGGCCTGCTCTCTTTGCTGGTTCCCTCGAGCTCTGGACTTGCGGCGCTCACCATGCCCGTCATGGGTCCGCTGACCGAGCTTATGGGCCTCAATCCCGAAGCCGCCGTTACCGCGCTCCAGTTTGCTAATCAGACCATCAACACCATCAGTCCCGTGGCGGGCATGACGGTTGCCGGTCTTGCCGTGGCAAAGATCTCGTTTGGTCAATGGTGGAAGACCATTTGGAAGTTCTTCATTTTCATGGTCGTCTTTGGCCTGATCGTAACGGCAATCTCTGGCATGCTTCCGGCGTAGGTGGTTGTGATGTCTGATCGTTTGACGGTCCTGACGTCTAAGAGCGTCTTTACCGGTACGGGGGACCTGCCGTTTGAAGGTTTCGTAGCGGTCCGTGGCAATCGAATTGAGGCTGTTGGCACCAAGTGTGAGCTAGCTTCGTATTTGACCCAGGCGGACGAGGTAGTTGACCTGGGCGACCGCACCGTCATGCCTGGCCTGATCGATGTGCATACCTTCTATACAGGCTGGGCGCTGCGGACGTTGGGGCCTGATCTGTCCGGCATCGCTGATGCCAAAGAGGCCGTGTCGCTCTTGCGTGCATGGAAAGAAGATCGTCCGGATTGCGCGGCGGCTTTTGGCCACAACCTACCCGAAACGTTGGCATCGGATGCCGAGAACGCAAATACAGCAGCTGTGTTTGACGAGTGTTTTGGCGATATCCCCGTCGTCTGCTTTACACCGGGCGCGGATACCTGTGTTCTCAATGCTGCCGCCAGTGCGCGATACGGCTTCACACCCCAGGCGTGCTATGCCGAGAAGATCTGGCGCATGATGAGCGATTTCCTCGCGCTGCCCGAGGTGCGTGCAGGGTATTCGGACTACATGAGCATGCTTAACGAACGCGGCGTTACCGCCATCAAGGAGATGGCGTTTGATGACTACTACGGCTTTGCCGACGAAATGGCTCGCCGTGAGGAATCTGGTGAGCTGACGGTTCGCGTCTCTATGATGTCGCAGCCGGTGGGTGCCGGTGCAAATCTTGCATATGCCCGCGAGGCACGAGAGCGCTTCCGGGGACCGTTCGTTCGTTTTTCTGGCTTCAACCGTATGACCGATCGCGGCGTATGGGCGGGGCTTGCCGAGATGATAGAACCCTATGAGGACTCGGCCGATGCGGGCGCTGCCGGCAAGACGGTCGTCGAGGAGCCAGAGTGGGATCTGATTGAGAACGAGCTGCGTGCAATTGATGCTGACGGATTCCGATATTCCTTGCATTGCCAGGGCGATGGCGCCGTTCGTCGCACCGTGGCGCTCTATGCCTCGCTGCCTCGAGACGAGCATGGACGGATGCTTCGCCGCCATGCGATTACCGATCTCGAGAACTCTGACCCGACCGATCTTGTCGAGTTTGGCAAGTTAGGTGGAATTTGCGAGGTCTATCCGCAGATTCTGACGCTGGACCGACGCGAGGATTGCCTGTCGATGATGCGTCGACAAATTGGCGAGACGCGACTTTTGCACAGCTGGAATCGCCGCGGCATGGAAGATTCCGGATGCACAGTGTGCTGTGGAACGGATTTGCCGCTGCTGATTCCGAGCCTGGGCGAGTCAATCTACAGCGCGTGCGGCGGATTCTTCGCCGACGGACTGCCTGTGAATGAGGTCAACACGCTGACGCTTGTCGAGCTCTTGCGCGCTTGGACTGCCGGGGGCGCGTACGATCTGATGCGCGAAGACGAGCTGGGTACGCTCGAGGTCGGCAAGCTTGCCGATATCTGCGTGCTCGATCGGGATGTGTTTGACCTCGATTATCGCGACGCACGCGATCTTGCGGTTGATATGACGATGTCGGACGGACAAATCGTGTTCGATCGAAATAAGGAGGCATAAGATGTCTGAATCCAAACCGACGCTGCGCCGCGAGCAGATTGCGGGCATGAATATCCACTACATCATGTGGTCGCTCGATTACTTCCTTGATGTGCAGCAGCGTTTGGGCTTTGAGTCCATTGAGCTGTGGTGCGCAGAGCCGCATGTGACGCTCGACCATACGGGCTACTTTGAGGCTGAGGTCCTGGCGAAAAAGGCTGCAGACCGTGGGCTTAGGTATCGTACTCTGTGCCCCGAGAACGTTGTCTATCCTTGGCAGTACTGCGCACGCAAGCCGCTGCATGAACAGCGCAGTCTGGCGTACTTTAAACACGGCATTGAGCTTGCCGAGGTACTTGGGTGCGACCGTATGTCCATCAACTCGGGCTGGGGCGACTGGGACGAGGACCGCGAGGAAGCCTGGAAGCGCAGCCGCGAGCACTTGTCCATTCTGGCGGAGTATGCCGGCGAGCACGGTCTGGTGCTCACGATGGAAAGCCTGCGTCCCGAGGAGAGCAACCTTGTGACGACGGTTTCCGATGCGAAGCGCATGATTGACGAGGTCGCGAGCCCGTACTTACAGCCCATGGTTGATACAACCGCGATGGGCGTTGCAGGCGAGACGCTCGAGGACTGGTTTGCCGCCTTTGGTGATGGGGCAATTCACGAGATGCACTTTATCGACGGTGACCCGTATGGCCATCTGGTGTGGGGCGATGGCAAGCACGATATGGACGCCTTCGTTGCCACACTCAACGCCCATGGTTTCGACGGCATGCTGGGCCAGGAAATCACGGACGGTCGTTACTACGATGACCCGGCGGCGGCTGATGCCAAGAACATGGCCGCATTCGAGAAATATCTGATTGACTAAAACAACTATCGGCCACGCAACCAACGTCATTGATTGCGGCCCAAACAAGAAAGGAACTGGATATGAACGCACACGATCTGATCAAAGAGGCAATTGCCGAGAAGGGCAAGTTCGACAGCGTCTACTGGATTGCTTGTGGTGGCTCCATGATCGATTTGATCCCGGCTCACGAGCTTCTGCAGCGCGAGGCAACCACCTTCACTTCGTATATCTATACGGCTCGCGAGTTCGATATCATGCGTCCGCGTCGTCTGGGCGAGAAGTCCCTGGTCATTGCTTGCAGCCACAGTGGCAACACCCCCGAGGTCGTTGAGGGCTGCGAGATTGCCCTTGCCGCCGGCGCTACGGTGATCGCCCAGACCGACAACGCTGGATCTAAGATCGACTCCGGCAGGTGGACCACGTGGGTCTACCCATGGGGCGAGGGCGTGCCGCAGGCTGAGGTCCCCGCTGGCATTTCGCTGTCGCTTGCGGCCGAGCTGCTCGATCAGCAGGAGGGCTACGCCGATCTTGCCGATATGTATGCCGGTATCGCCGAGATGGATAAGATTCTTCCCCCGGCACGTGAGAAGGTAAATGCCGAGCTGGGCGATCGTTTTGCCAAGCTTTGCCAGGAGCACGAGTTCTTCTATATTCTGGGCAGCGGTCCCAACTTTAGCCAGACCTACGGTTTCGCTATCTGCTCTCTTATGGAGATGCAGTGGCAGCACTGCAGCTACATCCACTCTGCCGAGTACTTCCATGGCCCCTTCGAGGCTACTCAGGATGGCGTTTTTTACTTCCTGCAGATGGGCTCCAGCGAGTGCCGTGCTATGGACGAGCGCGCCCTGGCGTTCCTTAAGACGCATACCGATACGCTGATGGTGCTCGATGCCAAGGAGTACGGTATGGAAGCCGTGCCGGCGAGCGTCCGTGCCTATCTGGACCCGGTGCTGTTCTACGCCATGAACTGCGAGCTGCGTGCTGCACGCGGCAAGGTGTTTGATCACGATCCCGATTTCCGTCGCTATATGGGTGTTGTCGAGTACTAGAAGGGACAAAGGCCATGGCATTTAACGTTAACGCGCTCGGATTTGGCGACAACGTCGTCGATCGCTACGAGCATATCCACACCATGTATCCTGGCGGCAACGCGGTGAACTTCGCCGTTTATGCCAAGAAATGCGGTGCCGCACGTTCCGCATACATGGGCATTTTTGGCAATGACGCCGCTGCCGAGCATGTCATTGCAAGCCTCGAGGATGAGGGTGTCGAGCTTGACAAGTGCGAGCAGATGATTGGCGAGAACGGAGCGGCTCGCGTGACCGTCGTTGACGGTGACCGTGTCTTCCTCGGCTCCAACGAGGGCGGTATCCGTGGCGATGCGCGCTATGTCCTCGATCGCTTTGACCTTGCGTACATGAAGCAGTTCGATGTGGTTCATTCGGGCAACTATTGCTTTACCGAGCGCGAGCTGCCCAAGCTGAAGGCTGCGGGCGTCACGGTCTCTTTTGACTTTTCGGACGACTCCACCGACGAGTACTACGAGCAGATTGCACCCTACGTCGATTTTGCCTTCTTTAGTGCGGCGGATGCCGCGAGTGAGGACGAGATTCGCGAGCGTCTGGCATGGGTGAAGGGCCTGGGTCCGCGTTTTGTGTCGGCTACGGCGGGTGCCGAGGGCTGCATTGCTTACGACGGCGAGCGTTATTACCGCCAGCTGGCTAAACCGGTAACGGACATGAAGGACACCATGGGAGCGGGCGACTCGTTCCTCACTTCGTTTTTGATGTGCTATCTCGATTCCGCCAAGCGTGGAGAGGATGGCGCCGAGGCTATCGAGCGCGCGCTCGACTTTGCTGCCGGGTTTGCCTCGACCGTGTGCGGCATGGAAGGTTCTTGGGGCCACGGAGCACCAATCGTCGAATAGCCGAGCGGTCCCGGGGAGGTGCAGGATCCTCCCCGGGACCTCGTGTGCAAAAAATGCCAAATATGAGTACTGTGACTAATTTAGTCGCAGCAAAATCAACCCCTTCAGACGTGATTTGAGCGCCTGGAGGGGTTTAAGATTTGCGAAAACGCAGGATGAATGACTGTAAAAGCTTTAATTAGCGGACAATCGAGGATTATTCTGGCGGTTGGAAAGTTAAAAGAAATGTATCCATTCCGGTAGCAGTACTCATATTTGGCATTTTTTGCACACCAGGGGTTAGCGAAGGTCAAAAAAAGAGCGCGCATTTGTTAAAACTATCGACTCGATGCGCTTTGCGTCGCAGTTTTTGAGCGAGGTGATGCGTTCTGAGGTCCTTGTGAGCGACCTGATGAGCGACTGCGCGCTTGTTTCTGTGTTTGGCTCGGCCGGCGCATCGGTCTCGAGCAGTAGGCGGTCGAGTGGAATCTGTCGTGCGTATTCGCGACCGCGCTTGGTCGCGAGCATGCGTTCGTTGACGGAAAAATAGCAGCCCGCATTACGCGCGCGGGTGAGTTCGTCCGAAGTGCCGCTAAACCAGTGGAAGATGATAGCGGGGGAGTCGGGGTTTGGGATGAGTAGTCCATGCGATTCGAGGACGTCCAGTACGGCTCCTGCCGAACGAACGGCGTGAATTGATATCACGCGCCCGGTAAGAGGATGCTGCACGAGCGCATCGCAGAGCCGGTTAAGTGCCTGTATTTGTAGCGGCTCACTTCCAGCAAAGCGCGCGGAAAAGTCGAGTCCGACTTCGCCGATGTAGCGTTCTTGGGCAGCAACTTCGCAAAGCAGATTGACTTCGGCAAAACCGCAGTGGCCATCGGCGAGCCACCAGGGGTGAAGCCCAACGCCGGCGATGATGCCCGGGTGGCGACGAGCGCGCTCGTTTGCGGCCGAAAAGTCGCGTGGATCGACGCCGCAATCAAATAGACCCAAGCCCAGCGCCGTTGCCTCATCGGCAACGGCGTCCGGGTGAGCCATTAAATCAAGATGGCAGTGTGCATCAAATAACCGGGGCTCCATCTCGGCGCGCTCCGCTAGTCCAAGCGCTGGCCATCGGCGCGCACGCGCTCGGTGCCGCGGCCACTGATCTGGCGGATAACCTCGCCGGCAATCATCTGGCCCATGATGGGCGGCATAAAGCTGGCGGTTCCGAGCTCGGTGCGCTCGTGGATATTGGAAGGGTCGCGGGGCTGTGTCTTAACCGATTCCTCGCAGCTAAACAGTACATGCAGACTCTTGATTCCGCGCTTCTTGCATTCTTTGCGCATGATGCGGCTCATGGGGTCACGTACCGTATCGAAAATGTCGGCAAAGCGGAGGCACTCGGGATGGAGCTTGTTGGCCCCGCCCATGGAGCTAACCAAACGAATGTCGTGGTCCTGAGCATATTTGGCAATGGTGAGCTTGGCCGAGATGGTGTCGATGGCGTCGACGACGTAGTCGAGCTTGCCGTCCGTCTGCTCCAAAACGCTCGCGAAGAACTCGTCGATATTGTCGCTCAACAGGTATTCGGTGCGCTTGATGACGGTAGCGGCTGGATTGATGTCGTGGATCATGGCTTCCATAACATCGACCTTGCGCTTGCCGATGGTGCTTTGAAAGGCGATGGCCTGGCGATTGATATTGCTGGGCGCGATGATGTCCTTATCCAGAATGACGAAATGACCAATGCCGCCGCGGGCAAGTGCCTCGCAGCAATTGGAGCCCACACCTCCGCAGCCGAGCACCAGCACCGTGGCGGCGGCGAGTTTGTCGAGTGCCTCGCGGCCCATGATGATCTCGAGCTTGGTGTCGCGTGTCTCGTTGGGGGTTGCGGCTGTGGTTTCGGTCATAGACATCCTCCGATGGGGAAGCGAATCGTGTTTTAGCTATCGTCATTATAGGTATTATCGCGATTCCATTTGAGCCCTAGGGGCTTGTTGAAATGAGGCAGTGATTCGCATAAGATGAAGCAGATGGCACCCGTTGCCGCGGGTTGGCCAACTCCCAAACACGTTTGTAGCGTGAGAAGTGGCCGTCTTCGCATTACGCGGGGGCGGCTATTTCATTCGACCTCCAATGTGGATGCCGAGCTCCACAGCCGCGATTACAAGCAATAACAACGTCAGGACATCGTCAATACTCATAGTCCATCTCCTTCTCGGGTAGAGGGAGCTGGCCCATCTGCTTCAACTTCCATTGTAGCTAAATACGAACGAATGTTCTATAGATGTTCCTGTATTAGATAGTTAGACAAACATCTAAATATCGAGTATAGTGTGCGCGTCATGAGAGATGATGAAAGGGGGTCTTATGCCGGGAGAGGGTTTTAAGGCGCTTGCCGATCCAACGCGACGGCGCATTTTGGAGTTGCTGCGCGAGGGCAATTGCACGGCGGGGGAGCTTGCCGAGCATTTCGATATCAGTAAGCCGTCGCTGAGCCATCACTTGGCGACGCTCAAAAACGCCGGGTTGGTAACCGACGAACGTCATGGTCAAAACATCGTATACAGCTTAAACACTACCGTCATGCAGGACTTGATCGGTTGGTTTATGGGCTTTACAAACACGGAAGGTGATAAGGATGAATAACGAAAACAAGGGCATTCACCCCACGGGGGTATCGTCGCGCGTGTGGATTGCGCTGGTCGCTCTGTGCGTCGCCAATGTCGTAGCGCATCTCATGGTGATGCCGAGCTTGCCTGGGCAGATTCCCACGCACTGGGGCGCGAACGGCGCCGTCGACGGTTGGGGTCCCAGCTGGATGGCCTCCGCGCTCGGCGTGCTGCCTCTGGCGCTTCTCGCAATGTTCTGCGTGGTGCCGCGCATCGACCCCAAAGGTGAGACATATCGAACCTCGGGCAAGTTCTACCAGGGCTTCGTAATCGCCTTCACCTTGTTCATGTGCGCGATAAGCTGGCTGGGAGAGCTTACGGTCTGGGGCGTGGTGCCGGCGGTCGGTTCGGTTAACGTGCTGATTTCCGGTGTTGTCGGTTTGCTGTTCATCGGCGTAGGCAACTACTTGCCGCGTGTGAAGCAGAACTATACGCTCGGTATCAAGACACCCTGGGCGCTTGCCGATCCCGAGAACTGGCGCCGTACGCAGCGTTTTGGCGGCGCCTGCTTTATGGTGCTGGGTATTGGCCTGATTGTGATGGGCGTGGCAGGCAGCGTGCTTTCGAGTGAAGTCGTCGCCGCGGTGATTGCGGTTCTGGCGTTTGGTTCGGTCGGAGCCGTCTACGTCTACTCGTATCTGCTGTGGCGCAAATCGCAGCGGGCCGTTCGCTAAGGTTGCGGAAAACTAGCGTACGCAGTTCATGGTATGTTCCGGGGGACTTTTCCCAGGTAGTATTAGGGGGTGTGGGCAACCATGCCCCTTTTTATTAGAACGCGTGGACTGCCTCTCCGCTTTTTCCAAAACGGAGAGGGGGAGAAGATTTCCGCAGCTAGATAAGGAGAAATGACTGTGGCGGAGTTCATTTATCAGATGTATCAGGCTCGCAAGGCCCATGGCGACAAGGTAATCCTTGACGACGTGACCCTGAGCTTCTACCCCGGTGCCAAGATCGGCGTCGTGGGCCCCAACGGTATGGGCAAGTCGACCCTGCTCAAGATCATGGCCGGCATCGAGGAGGTCTCCAACGGTGATGCCAAGCTCACCCCCGGCTACACCGTGGGCATCCTGCAGCAGGAGCCGCCGCTCGACGACGACAAGACCGTCATCGAGAACGTGCGCATGGCGTTTGGCGACATGATCGCCAAGGTCGATCGCTTCAACAAGATCGGCGAGGAGATGTGCGATCCGGACTGCGACATGGACGCCCTCATGGCCGAGATGGGAAAGCTCCAGGACGAGATTGACGCCGCCGACGGCTGGGATATCGATTCCAAGCTCGGCCAGGCCATGGACGCCCTGCAGCTGCCCGATTCCGACATGCCGGTCAACGTGCTCTCCGGCGGCGAGCGCCGTCGCGTGGCCCTGTGCAAGCTGCTGCTCGAGGCTCCCGACCTGCTGCTGCTCGACGAGCCCACCAACCACCTGGACGCCGAGTCGATCCTGTGGCTCGAGCACTTCCTGCACAACTACCAGGGCGCGGTGCTTGCCGTCACACACGATCGCTACTTCCTGGATAACGTTGCCGAGTGGATCTGCGAGGTCGACCGCGGCCACCTCTATCCCTACAAGGGCAACTACTCCACGTATCTGGAGACCAAGGCCGCGCGTATCGAGGCACAGGGCAACCGCGACGCCAAGCTCGCCAAGCGCATGGAGGCTGAGCTCGAGTGGGTACGCAGCTCGCCCAAGGCTCGCCAGGCCAAGAACAAGGCCCGTCTGGCTCGCTATGAGGAGATGGAGGCCGAGGCGCGCGCAAGCCAGAAGCTCGACTGGACCGATATCCGCATTCCCGTCGGGCCGCGTCTGGGCAACAAGGTTCTCGAGGCCCATCATCTGCACAAGGAGTTCGATGGCCGCGTGCTCATCGACGACCTTTCGTTCACCCTGCCGCGCAACGGCATCGTGGGCGTCATCGGCCCCAACGGCGTCGGTAAGACCACGCTGTTCAAGACGATTGTGGGTCTGGAGCCGCTGACTTCGGGCGAGCTCGAGGTGGGCGAGACCGTCAAGATCTCCTATGTCGATCAGAACCGTTCCGGCATCGACCCCGATAAGAACCTATGGGAGGTCGTCTCGGACGGCCTGGACCACGTGATGGTGGGCGAGACCGAGGTTCCCAGCCGCGCGTACGTGGCGAGCTTTGGCTTTAAGGGCCAGGACCAGCAGAAGCGCGCCGGCGTGCTCTCCGGTGGTGAGCGCAACCGTCTGAACCTGGCGCTCACGCTCAAGCAGGGCGGCAACCTGCTGCTTCTCGACGAGCCCACGAACGACCTCGACGTCGAGACGCTGTCCTCGCTCGAGGCGGCGCTGCTCGAGTTCCCGGGCTGTTCGGTGGTCATTAGCCACGACCGTATGTTCCTGGACCGCGTTGCCACGCACATCCTGGCGTGGGAGGGCACCGACGAGAACCCGGGCAACTGGTATTGGTTTGAGGGCAACTTTGAGGCCTATCAGGCCAACCGTATCGAGCGCCTGGGCGAGGACGCAGCCCAGCCGCATCGTATTCACCGCAAGCTGACGCGTGACTAGATTGTTACGCGGTTTTCCAAACCGCGTAACTGCTCGACGCTGCGCGGGCCGCAAGCACCCCATCTTGCCGTTCAAACCGTCGCTCGCGTACCGAAGTACGCGTCGCTCCTCTTTCACGGCAACCTGGGGCACTTGCGGCCCGCTCGCTGTTGGTCACGGAACATCGATGAATGCTAATAAAAACGGCTCAAATCCGGGTTTGGATTTGAGCCGTTTGTCGTTACTGCTCGGGTTCTTCGACTTTGTCGATGGCCCAGGTGGCTCCGAGACCGCCGGTGGTGTTGCGGCGGATGCGCACGGCAACCTCGCGGCGCTCGCCGGCCTGCGTGTAGTGCAGGGGGAAGCTTGCGCGGTTTCGCGCGGCCTCGATGGTACCGCGCTCGCGGGCGATCCAGTAGTACTCGCCGACGATGCCGAGCGTGTCGGCGCCGTAGGGGAGATAGGTCGACAGCTGGTGCAGAAGCGGGCCGGGGCAGAAGACCTCGGTTGCGAAATCGATGGGGAAGTCCTTGGGGATGGTCGGTGCTGCGGGTGCGGGGGCCGGTGCTGCAGCGGGGGCCGGAGACGGTGCCGGTGCGGGAATTTGGTCGCAAACAGCGGCGGGCACGGATTCGATGACGGGTGCGGGCTCCGGCGTCGCTTCCGGCTTGATCGTGGAATCTGCGGGCTCCAGCGTCGTCTTCGGCTTGGTTGTGGAATCTGCGGGCTTCACGGTGACGGGCGCGTCTGCAACTGCGGTTTCAACCTCAACCTGCGTCGCGTTCTCGTTCTCGACGCTCGACTTTGCCTCGATGGGCGTGGATGCCATGGTGGTGATGCCGGCGTTTGCGTTCTCGGGGTCATAGACGACCGTGAGTGAGATGGCAGGCTGCGGTGCCTCGGGCTCCGATGCCGCCTCGGTAGCGTCCTGTTCTGCGGGCTCTTCGGGCTGATCGTCCTCGGCCTCGTCGCCAAAGACATCGCTGTTTTGGAGCGCAGGCGCCTCAGGTTGGCTAGCGGCTTCTTCGGGTGTCGACTTGGGAGCCTCGTTGAGCTCCGTAGTGGCTTCCTGCTCGGATATGACTTTGGGATCGGTCGTGGCGGCGATTTCGGTTTCGGCTTCTGCCGTTACCTCAATAGCGACTTCGATCTCTGTCTCGGGCTCGGGCTCCGGAGCGACTTCGGCCACGGGCTCGGGCTCGGGACGCTTAACGTGCTTAGGGCGCACGGCCTTGAGGTCCTTCTCGCCGCGCTTTTTCTTTTTGTAGGACTGCTTGGCTCCCTTGGCTGCCTTGGGCTTATCCTCGCCCTTGGCAAGGGCGGTATCCCAGGCATCGTTGGCGATGACGGTGGCATACAGGCGACCGCCCTTAAAGACGGTCAGCTTAATGCAGTCGTCGAGCTCCTCGAGCAGCTCGCGCGTGGACTCGAAGCCCAGGTCATAAGCGGCCATGTCACCAGCGACGAGTGCCTCCTCGACCTGCGTCATAAACGTTTGCTTGCCGCATCCGATTGCATCGCGCAGTAGGCGATACAGATAGATGTGGTTGCCCAGCGAAAGCGTGGGCCTAACTATTGTCTTGCTCATGGCAAATCTCCTCTTTACACACCAAAGCATCTTACCATCGCGCGGGGCTTGCTACCTCGGCGTCCAAGGTAAACGGGCGCGACCGTTGCCGGTTCGCGCCCGTTATGCAGGTCGGTTATCTATGAGAGGCAAACGTGCTTAGTTGCCCGACGTCGTGCCTTGGCTCGAGCTGTCAGATGCCGTGCCGGAGGCGGTTCCGCCCGAGCTGTTGGTGTTGCCGTTGTCGGTAGATCCCGTGCCCGATGTATTGCCGCTCGTCTGGTCGCCCGTGCTCGGTTGAGAGCCGTCGGTCGTTTGGCTTGAGTCGGTTGTGCCGGATTGCGTACCGTTGTTGTTCACAGGAGATTCGGCGCCCTGCGACTGATCGGGGGCGTTCGGGGACGAATCGGTAGATGCGGAGGTGTCCTGCGAGTTGTCCTGCTGGCTTTGCGATTGGCTTGAGCTGTCCGCGTCGTGCTCGGCCGTGCGCGACGAAAGGATTGGCTCGGGACGCTCGCCCAGACCCTCACCGGCGGTGGTGATAAGGATGGCGCCGGTGCAGGCGATGACCGCGACGATGGCGATGGCGATCGAGAAGACGATGACCTTCTTTTGCGTCTGGCTGCGCTCTGCCGCGGCCTTGGCGCGCAGGCTGTTAGGGGCGACGCGGGCCGTGGTCGCGCGCCCCGCAATCTGGCGCATCTCCTGCGTAGTCGCGGCGCCGCCCAGGTGCTCCTCGGCATTAAACTCAACGGGCTCGTAGGCGCCGGCGGGGTAGTCGACGTCGGCGTGCGTGCCCTTGAGGGCTTCGGCGCTGGCAGAGATAAAGTGGCGGTAGACCTGCGAGGACACAACGGTGATGACCGAGCTCACAGCGGCACCGATCACCGATCCGGCGATACCGATCTTGGAGGCAAGCGCGACGCTCGTGGCGGCAGCTGCGGCGCCGGCGATGATCTGGGGAATGGAAATGTCGTCAAACAGGCCCTTTTTGGGCGCGATGGCCATGGTCTGTCCGATGGAATGGTTCTCGTGCACGCCGTTGTTGAGCGATGCCGGCGTCATGACGCGCGTGCGCGGCGCGTCGGTGTACTTGGTTGTCATACGGGGTCCTCCCGGTGTAAATCTGCTTCGTTTCGTGTAGCCATCAGGGTACCCACCAGATGTGAATCGTACGTGACATTTAACAGATACCATCAACTCATCAATAGCTCACCAAGTTGGTGGGATGCGGTTGCGCCCGGCGGTTGAACTACAATAGGGCTTGCTAATTGTGTTGAATGGCGTCTACGCACGGGAGCACTCTTATGAATCTTCACCTTTCTCAGTCTGATGGCTTTTTGCGTGTGGCGGCGGCCTCGCCGCGGATTCGCGTAGCCGATGTCGAGGGCAATGCCGAGGTTGCGCTGGCGGCTGTTCGCGAGGCTGCCGAACGCGGCGTTCGCGCGCTGGTGCTGCCCGAGCTCAACTTGTGCGGCTATACCGCGGCCGACCTGTTCCATAACCGCACGCTGCTGCATGCCTGCGAGGCTGCTCTGGTGCATATCCTCGATGAGACTCGTGAGCTGCCGATTGTCTTTACCGTTGGCTTGCCCGTTGCGGTGGCAGAAAACATCTACAACTGCGCCGCCGTGTGCTGCGCGGGCGAGCTTTTGGGCCTTACGGCCAAGAAGTATCTGCCCAACTATGGCGAGTTCTACGAGCGCCGCTGGTTTGCTCCGGGGCCCGCAGATCCTGTGTGGGTCGAGTTTGCCGGTCAGGGTCCGGTTCCGCTGGGTTCGGGGCTTGTCTACCGCTGCTGTGATGAGGGTGCTGAGGACCTGGTGCTGGGCGTCGAGGTCTGTGAGGACCTGTGGGTACCTGCGCCGCCCTCGACCGAGATGGCGCTTGCCGGTGCCACGGTGATTCTCAACCCCTCCGCTTCCGACGAGATCATCGGTAAGGCAGATTACCGACGTAGCCTCATCTCCAATCAGAGTGCGCGCCTCTACTGTGCCTATGCCTATGCAGACGCGAGCGAGGGCGAGTCCACGACCGATATGGTCTTTGCGGGCGAGAACCTCGTCTACGAAAACGGCTCTAAGCTGGCGGCGACGAAGCTCCTTACCTGCGATATGGCGGTTGCCGATGTTGACCTCGACCGTCTGGTTGCCGAGCGCCGTCGCTCGACAACGTGGACGCGCGCGGACGATGCGCCGGAGGCCACAACCGTTGAATTTTCGTTTGAGGGCGTGCTGGCCAAAGAGCCTGTCCTGCGCGATGCACTCGACATCGACCGTGTCTTCCCCCGTGCTCCCTTTGTGCCGGCCGACCACGGCGACTTGGCAGAGCGCTGCGAGACGATCCTCGATCTGCAGACTGCGGGCCTCAAGACCCGCCTTGCCCACACGGGTACCAAGGCTACGGTCATCGGCCTTTCGGGCGGCCTGGACTCCACGCTGGCACTGCTTGTAACCGTGCGTGCCTTCGATGCGCTGGAGCTGCCGCGCACCGGTATCACAGCCGTGTCCATGCCTGGCTTTGGCACGACGCATCGCACCAAGTCCAATGCCGAGTCGCTTGCCCGCGACCTGGGTGTGAGCTTCCGCGAGGTTTCGATCCACGCGGCTGTGGAGCAGCACTTCAAGGACATTGAGCACGATTCGGCCGTGCAGGACGTGACCTACGAGAACAGCCAGGCCCGCGAGCGCACGCAGATTCTGATGGATCTGGCCAACCAGGCTGGCGGTTTTGTCATCGGTACGGGCGATCTGTCGGAGCTGGCGCTCGGCTGGGCTACCTATAACGGAGACCACATGAGCATGTATGCCGTCAATGCGAGCGTGCCCAAGACGCTTGTGCGCCATCTGGTGCGCTATGCGGCTGATGTCTTTGGCGGGCGTATTGCCGAGGTCTTGCTCGATATCCTCGATACGCCGGTATCTCCCGAGCTTCTGCCGCCCACGGGCGACGGCGAGATTGCGCAGAAGACTGAGGATTTGGTGGGCCCGTACGAGTTGCACGACTACTTCCTCTACTACCTGCTGCGTTTTGGCTTTGAGCCGGGCAAGATCTACCGCATGGCGCTCAAGAGTTTCGAGGGTGTCTACGACGCCAAGACCGTCCACACGTGGCTGCGTGCGTTCTATCGTCGCTTCTTTGCCCAGCAGTTTAAGCGCAGCTGCCTGCCCGATGGTCCCAAGGTGGGCTCGGTGACGCTCAGCCCGCGCGGCGATTGGCGTATGCCGAGTGACGCCAGTTCGCGTCTGTGGCTTGCGCAGATCGACGCGCTCAATCCAATTGACTAAGGTTGGCTAAATTGAACCAATGCGGGGGTTGCAAGCGTTACACTTTTGCAATCTGATGGCCCGTATCGCGCGGCGCTCTTGTCGGAGCGCCGCGTTTTTTATATCGAAAGGTGGCACCATGCAGGCATCGCAGCGTCTCGACCGCTTTGGCGCGGAGGTCTTCGCCTCGCTCAACAACAAGCTTCTCGCGCTGAAGGCTCAGGGCAAGACCATTTACAACATGAGCGTGGGCACGCCCGACTTTAAGCCGTACGACCATGTGGTCGAGGCGCTCACGCAAGCAGCCCAAGATCCCGAGATGTGGAAGTATGCCCTGCGCGACCTGCCCGAACTCAAGCAAGCCGTGTGCGATTACTATGAGCGCCGCTTTGGCGTTTCGGGCATTACGCCGTCCATGGTGCAGTCGTGCAACGGCACGCAGGAGGGCGTGGGTCATTTGGGCCTGGCCCTGCTCGATCCGGGTGACACCATTCTGGTTCCCGATCCGTGCTACCCGGTCTTTGAGGCGGGTGCCAAGATTGCCGATGCCAAGCTCGAGTACTATCCGCTGGTTGCCGAGCACAATTACCTGCCCTATGTGGCGGGTATCGATCCCGAGGTGGCCGATCGTGCCAAGTACATGATCGTGTCGCTGCCCGCGAACCCGGTGGGTTCGGTGGGCACGCCCGAGGTCTACGAGGAGATCATCGCTTTCGCCCGCGAGCACGATCTGTTGATCGTTCATGACAACGCGTACTCCGACATCGTGTTTGACGGCGAGCCCGGCGGCAGCTTCTTGCAGTATCCCGGTGCGCTCGAGGTGGGCGTGGAGTTTTTCTCGCTTTCCAAGTCGTTTAACGTCACCGGTGCCCGCATCGGCTTTTTGGTCGGTCGCGAGGATGTGGTCTCGGCCTTTGCCAAGCTGCGCAGCCAGATCGACTTTGGCATGTTCTTCCCGATCCAGAAGGCCGCCATCGCGTGCCTTAATGGCCCGCGCGATGAGGTCGA
This sequence comes from Collinsella sp. CLA-JM-H32B, assembly GCF_040098065.1. Classification (NCBI taxonomy): domain Bacteria; kingdom Bacillati; phylum Actinomycetota; class Coriobacteriia; order Coriobacteriales; family Coriobacteriaceae; genus Collinsella; species Collinsella sp. CLA-JM-H32B. The sequence goes on from NZ_JBBNNA010000004.1 coordinate 103,574, forward strand.
GGCGCAGCGTCTGAAGTACCAGGAGCGTCGCGATGCCCTGTGCGACGGTCTTGAGGGCTTGGGCTGGGAGCGCCCCAACGCGCATGGCTCTATGTTTGTGTGGGCCAAGCTTCCCGGTGGCCGCACCGATTCCATGGCGTTTTGCGAGGAGCTCATGGAGAAGGCCGGCGTTGTGGTGACGCCGGGCGCGAGCTTTGGTCCTTCGGGCGAGGGGCACGTGCGCATGGCGCTGGTCTTGCCGCCCGACCAGATCGCTTTGGCTGTCGAGGCTATTCGCGAGGCGGGCCTGTATTAGAAAGCTATTTCGCCTCGTCAATATATCGAAACCGATTTCGTGCAGTTATTTTACGAATCCTGCAAACAATTTCGGTAAACGGTCGATTTTTGGCTGCGAATAGGAGCATAATCAAAGTCCCGATTGGATGTATTGGGATTACGACAAGCCGCTCGGGTCGTTCCCGGGCGGCTTGTTTGTGGAGTGAGATGGGAGTTTCTAATGGTTAACGAGAAGAAGGTCGCTATTGTCGGCTGCGGTTTCGTCGGTTCGTCTTCGGCGTTCGCGCTGATGCAGAGCGGTCTGTTCTCCGAGATGGTCCTCATCGACGTGGACAAGAACCGCGCCGAGGGTGAGGCCCTGGATATCGCGCACGGCATGACGTTTGCCGAGCCGATGAAGATCTACGCCGGCGATTATTCCGATGTCGCCGACGCCGCCATGATTGTCGTCACCGCCGGCGCTGCCCAGAAGCCCGGTGAGACCCGCCTGGACCTGGTCAACAAGAACGTCAGCATCTTTAAGTCCATTATCCCCGAGATTAAGAAGTCCGGCTTCGACGGCATTCTGCTCATCGTCTCCAACCCGGTCGATGTTCTGACCTACGCCGCCATCAAGATGTCCGGCCTGCCCGAGGGCCACGTCATCGGTTCCGGCACCGTGCTCGACACCGGCCGTCTGCAGCAGATGCTTGGCGCCCACGTCGAGGTTGACCCGCGCGATGTCCAGGCCTACGTCATGGGTGAGCACGGCGACTCCGAGTTTGTCGCTTGGTCCAGCGCTCAGGTTGCCGGCGTTCCGCTGAACACCTTCTGTGAGCTTCACGGCCACCTGGAGCATGAGGCTGCCGAGAAGCGCATCGCCGAGGACGTCAAGAACTCCGCCTACACCATCATCGAGAAGAAGCACGCCACCTACTACGGTGTCGCTATGGCCGTCAAGCGCATCTGCACTGCCGTCATGCGCGATGAGCAGACCGTTCTGCCTGTCTCCTCGCTCATGGTGGGCGAGTACGGCCTGTCCGATCTTGCCATCTCTATGCCGACCGTCGTTGGCCGCGACGGCGTTGTCTGCCGCGTCCCCGTGCCGCTGGACGATGACGAGCAGCATGAGCTCACCGTCTCCGCCAAGGCCCTCAAGGACATCATCGACAGCGTCGACTTCTCCTGCTAAATCAAGCTCGCTAGAGCGAAAAGCTACAATGAAGGCGTCCGAGTCCACGCGGCCCGGGCGCTTTTTTGGTGCAAAGTAACCTGACCCCAATGCACTATAGTCGATGGGAGGGCCATGTCGGATTCGCCTAATTTTTTGACCTATGCCCAGACGGCGTTTGATCCGTTTGAGGAGCGGCCGTTCTGCGCGGTGGATAGCCTGGTCTTTGCGTGGTTGTCCTATTTGCGTTTGCCGGGTGATATGGCGGAGCTGACGAACTGGCAGGGCCTAGACGTACGCGAGCTGCTGCGCGCCGAGTGCTACCAAGACATGATTGGCGACCTGTGGGATCCGGAGGGGAGTCGTGCCCTGTTGGAGGCTGTGGCAGCAAGCCCTCCCTACCGTGGCGTTCGTGTTTGCGGCTATCGTAGCGTGAGTGATGCCGAGACAACGGAGCAGTTTGCGGCCATGACGTTCCGATTTCCGGCGGGGTTTAGCTATCTTGCCTTCCGGGGGACCGACAGCACGATTGTGGGCTGGAAAGAGGACTTTAACATGGCGTTCCGGTGTCCTGTGCCGGCCCAGGAATCCGCGGCGCGTTATGTAGACGAGGCGGCGGATGCGATTGACGGGCCGCTTTTGTGTGGAGGTCATTCCAAGGGTGGAAACCTTGCGGTGTACGGTGCGGCGATGTGCCCCGATGTCGCCCGTGAGCGAATCGAACGGGCGTATTCCCATGATGGTCCGGGCTTCGTCGAGGAGTTTCTGAGCGGCAACGCCTTCGCCGACCTATCCGGTCGAATCGACAAGACGCTACCTCGGTCGTCGATCTTTGGCATGATGTTCGAGACACAGGAGGACTATGCCATCGTTGAGAGCACCGAGTTCAGCCTGCTTCAGCATAATCCCTTTAGCTGGGTGGTTGATGGTCGCGACTTCGTGTACTGTGAGCGCCTGTCCGCCGGTGCTCGATACGTTGATGGCTCCATTCGCGAGATGCTGCTTGCGGTGTCGCCTAACGAGCGCGAGCGTTTTGTAGATGCGTTGTTCTCCGTGCTTGAGGCTACGGGTGCTGAGCGGTTTGCGGATATCGCTGGGAATCTGCGCGAGAGCCTGCCCGTGATGCTCCAGGCTGCGCAAGGCTTTGACAAGGATACGCGACGCTTTGTCTCGCAGACTATCGTTGCGATTCTTAAGTGTGCGCTTCTGCCCAAACGTCCCCAGATCGACATGCCCGCTGCCGGCAAGAGCTTGGCAGAACAGCTCGAGGCTTGGCAGTCCGAGCTCCTGCGCTAACCATTGGTGCAAAGCAACCTGTCCCCGATGCACCAATCTTCGATGCGCCTGGGGCGGGATCGACCGCTATACTGGTTCGTGCCGAAATCGATCTAGAACGGAATGCCGTATATGAAAATCAATCACGCGATTCTGCATATCCTGGACTTTGACTCTGCCGTCAACGTTATGAGCCAGCGCGAGCTCGATATCGAGAGCCGCACCGTGCGTAATTTCGTAACCACGCACCTGCGGCGCGCTCGTACCTCGGCTGATAACAAGCGTGCCACGTTTGCCGAGAACTCCGCATTCGGCGGCGAGCTCAAGGGCTATTTCTTTGGTGAGCGTGAGTTCGTGGATCTGTCTCAGCAGATTGCGGAGTTCATCTCTTCCGAACTTACCAAGGCCGAGAAAGCCGAGTCCACTGACGTGCTCGTGGCCGATTTTGACGACGATGAGGATGCCCGCTGGTTTGCCGTGATGCTGCTGGGCTCCAAGCAGGCTTTTATGCACGAGGTGGGTCGCGAAGAGGGCGAGGTGCGCAACGACATTGCGCGCCACTACGCCATTCTGCCGAATCCCTCGCAAAAGGTGCCGAGCTATGCAATCGTGCGTGCGAGTACCATGGAGATCGGCTACGTGGACAAGAAGCGCAAGATTGCCGGCGAGGACCGTATGCTTATCCCCGATGGCCTGCTGCAGTGCGACACGGGCGTATCGGGCAAGGAGGTCATCGACACCGTGACGCGTGTGGTCGAGGAAGTCGCCGAGGAGCACGGTGCCAACACGGCTGTAGCGCTCGCCAAGGTTAAGGCTGCCGTTGCCGAGAAGGTCGAGGATGACGAGGAGCTGCCGCCTTGGGATATCGTCGACGAGGTCTTTGAGAACGAACCGGTTATCAAGGAGAGCGTGCGCGCGGCACTGACCGAGGAGAAGGTGCCCGAGCGCGTGCCCGTGGAGCGCAAACAGGTCGAGCGCGCAGCTGTGCGCAATCACAAGATCCGTACCGACACGGGTATCGAAATCAGCTTCCCGGCCGAGATGGGTTCGAACTCCGAATACATCGAGTTCGTCAACGAGCCCAACGGCCTCATCTCCATCGAGCTCAAAAACATCGGGTCAATTGAGAATCGATAAACTGCGCTTGTAAGCTGCAGACAAAACAAAGGCCGAAGCTCCGTTGGTGCTTCGGCCTTTTTGCTTGGGATTGAATTGCGCCGCAGGTTGAGCATGCGTCAGCGAAAACGACCCAGAGCGAGCAAGGTGACGTGAAAGAGGAGGGCATTGACCTTCTGGTCATGCCCGACGATTGAACGCCAGATTGCCGCTTAGGGGCGTTTGTAGCGTCGAGCCGTTGCGCGGTTTGGTAAAACCGCGCAACTTCTACAGCTTGCGCAGGCCCTCTTCCAGGCCAGTCTTGCTGTCGGTCTTCTCGTCGCGCATCTTGATGACGTGGGCGGGGACACCGGCCACGACGGCGCCGGCGGGGACGTCCTCGACGCATACGGCACCGGCAGCCACGACGGCGCCCTTGCCCACGCGAACGCCCTCCAGGACCACGGCGTTGGCGCCAATCATGACATCATCCTCGATGATGACGGGCGTGGCGCTGGCGGGCTCAACGACGCCTGCCAGTACGGTGCCGGCGCCGATGTGGCAGTTCTTGCCCACGGTTGCGCGGCCGCCCAGGACGGCGCCCATGTCGATCATGGAGCCCTCGCCGATAACGGAGCCGATGTTGATGATGGCGCCCATCATGATGACGGCGCGGTCGCCGATCTCGACGCGATCGCGGATGATCGCGCCCGGCTCAATGCGGGCGTTGATGCCCTTAAGGTCGAGCATGGGGACGGCGGAGTTGCGGCAGTCATTCTCGACGTCGTAGTAGTCGATGGAGTTGGCATTGGCATCGAGGATGGCCTTGAGCTCATCCCAGTCGCCAAAGACGGTCTTGCCGCGACGACCGCCGTAGACGTGTGCATTGCCCCACTGGACCTTCATGCCCGGTTTCTCGCGCACGTACAGCTTGACGGGCGTCTTTTTGGGCGCAGTGGCGATGTAGTTGATAATCTCCTGTGCATCCATCTCGGCTGCGTTGCTCATATGCTGTTTCTCCTTTGCGTGGATACGGTTGATATCTGGTTAGGCAAACATGACCTGGTCGAACGTATAGAAGCCGGGTTCGCGGGTGACGAGCTTCTGCGCGGCTGCCAAGGCGCCGTTGACAAAGATCTGACGGCTCGTGGCGCGATGCGTGAGCGTGACTTCCTCATCCTGGCCAAAGAAACTCACTTCGTGCACGCCGGCGACAGTACCGCCGCGCAGCGAGTGCATGCCGATCTCCTTGGGGTCGCGCGCGCCGCACATACCCTCGCGGCCATAGACGGGGTGATAGCCTGCCTCGGGCTCGGCCTCGACGACGGCATCGAGCAGCAACTTGGCTGTGCCGCTGGGGGCATCGACCTTTTGGTTGTGGTGTGTCTCGACGATCTCGCAGTCAAAGCCGGGCAGCTCGCGTGTGGCCTGCGCTACCAGATGACGCAGGGCTGCAATACCGATGGAGTAATTGCCCGAGTGCATAACGCGGGCATTCTGGCCCAGCTCGCGCAGGCGGTCCATCTGCTCGGGGGTGTAGCCCGTGGTGCCCGAGACCAACGCGGCGCCCGTGCGCTCGACATAGGCGACGACGGCATCGAAGGTAACGACGTTCGAGAAGTCGATGATGACGTCGGCTGCCGGGGCGTCCTCGAGCTCGGACAGATCAAAACCGATCTGGGCGACGATATCAAAAACGGGCTGACCGGCGGCGTCGACAACGCCCTCGGCGGTAGTGCGGATGAGCGAGCCCATGCGGCCCGTTCCCATAATGACAGTCTTAATCAAGCAGACCAGCTCCCTTCAGAGCATCGGTAAGTGCAGCGCGCGTGTCGTCTGCCATGGGGCACAGCGGCATACGGTAGTTTGCCTCGATCATACCCATCTGAGCGAGCGCTTCTTTAACGGGGATGGGGTTGACCTCGCTAAAGAGGGCGTTGATGAGCGGCTGGCCGGCAATCTGGATGTCGCGGGCGCGCTCCACGTCGCCGTCCAGGTAGGCGCGGCACATGTCATGCACGAGCTGCGGCTGAACGTCGGCCCACACGCTGATGGTGCCCGAGGCGCCCAGGCTCATGAGCGGCACGGTGAGCGCGTCCTCGCCCGAGTACATGCGGAAGTCGTCGGACAGCAGGTGGGCAATCTTGGCCGCGTAGGCGACGTTGCCCGAGGCTTCCTTAATACCCATGATGTTGGGGTGCGCGGCCAAGCGCTCTACGTTGCGCTCGCTGATGCCGCAGCCGCAGCGGCCGGGGATGTTGTACAGGATGCAGGGGATGTCCACGGCATCGGCGACGGTCTTAAAGTGCTGATAGATACCCTCTTCATTGGACTTGTTGTAGTAGGGGGTGATGAGCAGCAGGCCGTCGGCTCCCAAGCCCTGGTAGGTGAGCGACTTGGTGAGCATCGTCTGCGTGGAGTTGGAGCCCGAGCCGGCGATGACGGGGACGCGTCCCGCAACATGCTTGACCACGGCGGCGACGACGGAGTTGTCCTCGTCATCGGTCATCGTGGCGCTCTCGCCGGTGGTGCCCAGGGTGAGGATGGCGTCGGTGCCGTTTTGCAGGTGGAAATCGATAAGGCACTCGAGCGCGTCAAAGTCGACGCTGCCGTCCTTTTTAAACGGCGTGACGAGGGCGACGATCGAGCCCTCGAGGTTGCGGATATCCATGTTCTTCTCCTTCGCTTCCGCGATCTGGATGCGTTTGTTCCATTGGGCGGCGACGGCCAGGCTCTCGTCCTGGGCGCGACGACGAGCGCTTTCGGCACGCGATTTGGCCAGCAGCTCACGGCCGCACGGCAGCACGTCGAGCGTGGCAAAATAATCGCCCGGGCGCTCGGCGCGGCGGATAAGGTCGGCCGAGCCGTCGGGGCGCAGCAGCACCTCGGCGGAGCGCAGGCGGCCGTTGTAGTTGTAGCCCATGGAGTAGCCATGCGCGCCGGTATCGTGGATCACGAGCACATCACCCATGTCGATCTGCGGCAGCTCACGGTCGATGGCGAACTTATCGTTGTTCTCGCACAAGTTGCCCGTGATGTCATACGTGTTCGTGACCGGTGCTGCGGTCTTGTCAGGGCCACCCGGCTGTCCCATTACCGTAATGTGGTGGTAGGCACCATACATAGCGGGACGAATGAGGTCGACGGCGCTTGCGTCCACGCCGATATAGTCCTTGTAAATCTGCTTCTCGTGGATGGCCTTGGTGACCAGGCAGCCATAGGGGCCCATCATAAAGCGGCCCATCTCGGTGCAGATGGCCACATCGCTCATGCCGGAAGGAACCAGGATTTCGTCGTAGGCCGCGTGCACTCCCTCGCCGATGGCGTGAATGTCGTTGGCCTGCTGCTCGGGCAGATAGGGGATGCCGACGCCGCCGGACAGATTGATAAAGGCGACATGTGCGCCCGTTTCACGCTCCAGGCGCACGGCAAGTTCAAAGAGGGTACGTGCGAGCTTGGGATAATAGTCGTTGGTGACGGTATTGCTGGCAAGGAAGGCATGGATGCCAAAATTCTCGGCGCCCTTGGCCTTGAGCATGCGGAAAGCCTCGAAGAGCTGCTCGGTGGTCATGCCGTACTTGGAGTCGCCGGGGTTGTCCATGATGCCGTTGGAGAGCTGGAACAGGCCGCCCGGGTTAAAACGGCAGCTGACCGTCTTGGGGATGGGGCCCGCGACGCGCTCAAAGAACTCGATATGGCTGATGTCGTCAAAGTTGACGATGGCGCCCAGCTTGTCGGCGAGCTCAAAATCCGCCGCCGGCGTGTCGTTGGACGAGAACATGATGTCGTGGCCGGTGATACCCAGTGAGCGGGCGATCATGAGCTCGGTATAGCTCGAGCAATCGCAGCCGCAGCCGTATTCGTTGAGGATGGAGATGAGTGCCGGGTTAGGGTTGGCCTTGACGGCATAGTATTCCTTAAAGCCCGGGTTCCACGCAAAGGCGTCGCGCACCTCTTGCATGTTGCGGCGGATGCCCGCCTCGTCGTATAGGTGAAACGGCGTGGGGAACTGCTCGACGATATGCTCGAGCGTTTCCTTGTCCACAAACGGCTGTTTGGCCGCATATGCTTCGTTGGGGGTCAATGCCATGTCCCGTAAACCTCGCTATCCAGACGGCGCCATCGGCGCATCGAATCCGCATAGCGTGGACCCCATGTCCGGATAGCGCTCCCGCATTGCTGCAGACAGTCCTGCGGGTGTTTCCCGCAGGCCCACCAGGTTGTTCGTGCCCGAAAAACCCAGTTCGGCGGGTTTCGCCTCCCCGCGGGGTCAAAGCCTGCCGGCTCGCCCGCGGCTCTTCGTGCCCGCGCCTCTATCAAGTGGTAACGACCCTACCACGTTGCACTTTACCAAACAAGAGTATTCGTATATAACGTTTAAAAAATGCAGCGTTTTGCTAGAAACATGCACACAACAATCCTGCGTCACCATGGATGGCAACTGATGCGCTCCACGAAAGGAATCTCTATGACCGAGCTCCAAGAACTCCGTCGCTATCGTCGCGATCTCCATCGCATTCCGGAGCTCGATTTCGATCTTCCGCAGACCATCGCCTATATCGAGGACGTGCTGGCACCGCTCGACTGCGAGGTAGTTCATCCGTGTCCGAGTTGTGTCTGTGCGTTTTTCGATGCTGGCGTGGGCGCCTCGCATGCTACGGCGATTCGTGCCGATATGGACGCGCTGCCCATCGAGGAGGCGACGGGCGCGGCTTTCGCTTCGTGTCATCCCGGCAAGATGCATGCCTGCGGCCACGATGGGCATATGGCTATGGCACTTGCCGCCGCAACCTATGTGGACCGTACGATTCGCGAGCAGCCGGGTGCGCTTAAGCGCAACGTGCTCTTTGTGTTTCAGCCTGCCGAGGAAACGACCGGTGGTGCCAAGACGGTGTGCGAAAGCGGCGTGTTCGAGCGCTGTGGCGTCGACCGCATCTTCGGGTTTCATGTTTGGCCCGACCTTCCCGCCGGCATGCTGGCGAGCTGTTCTGGCCCACTGTTGGCGCGCTCGAGCGAGACGCATATCCACATCCACGGAGCGAGCATCCATATCGCCAAGACCTACGGCGTGCCGGTCGAGGAGTCGCACGATGCGGCCCTGGCGGCAGCGAAGTTTTTGGTTGCCGAGCGCGAGCTGATGGACGAGCTGGGCGCCAACGAGCCCTGCATCGGTAAGTTTGGCTTGCTGCAGGCTGGTACGGTCTGCAATGCGGTGGCGGGGGAGGCACACGTCGCCGGCAGCCTGCGTGTGTTTACGGACGATATGTTCGACCGTGCGCGCGAGGGCGTACGCCGCGTGCTGGACGAGGCCTGTGCCGCGACGGGCTGTACGTATGATCTGGACTTTGCTGAAGGGTATCCGCCGGTCGATAACGATCCCGAGCTGTTTGCCCACATTGCACCCGCCCTTCCCGAGTTGCAACTCGTTGACGAGCCGTTGCTGATTGCCGAGGATTTTGCCTTCTATCAGCGTCATCTGCCGGGAGTGTTTTTCTTGCTGGGCACGGGCGTGCCGGCCGGGCAAGACAACCCAAATGACGCCGAGAGCTGCCCTGCTTACGCGACAAGCGCCCTGCATACCGACACCATGCTCTTTGACGAGAAGATCCTGCTCGAAGGCCTCGACGTCTACAAGCGACTGCTTTCGCTTGATTGGGTCTCTGTGTAATTTACTCAGAAAATACGAACAAATGTTTGCTATAATTTAGGTGTAAGTCTATAGAAACGTTTGACGTTATTAACGCAAGGCGATACTATGATTGCATCCTATAAAGACAGAGATACCGAGCACTTTGCTATGGGTATTCGGGTCAAGAAGTTTGCTCCCTTTGAGCGTGTTGCTTTGAGGAAGATTCGACAGCTTCAGGTCTGCGTTTCTCTTGATGACCTCCGCGTCCCTCCGGGCAATCGTCTTGAAGCGCTGAAGGGCGATCGCGCCGGTCAATATAGCATCCGTGTCAATGAGCGCTATCGGGTTTGCTTTGAGTGGAGACGGGGGGTGTTCCTATAGTTTTGTCAACTGGGCAATGCTGTTTTCGAGATTGAATCGCGACATGCTAACGCCAGGCCTTTCGGCCGATGGGCTCCAATCTGTTCGGAGCGCTTCGACTAGGCGGCGTAGGGCACCCTGTCCCGCATGATCGCGTAGATGACCTTCAGCCTCTTTCGTGCCAGCGCCTTGAGCGCCTTGCCGTGCGGCATGCCCCGCTCTCGGCACCTAGCGTAGTAATCGCCCCATCTTCCCTCTGTCCGGGTAAGGCAGTTGCACGAGAATATGAGCAGGTTCTTCAGCCTCTTGTTGCCTTGGCGCGATGCCGTCACCGAGGAGATCGAGGTCCCCGACTGGCGGTTGCGCGGCGCCAGGCCGCAGTACGACGCGAGCCTGTCGTGGCTTGGGAAGTCTTCGATATCTATGGAGATCGCGAGCTCGGAAGCGGTTTTGGGGCCGATCCCCGGCACCGTCAGGAGGCATCGGTAGGTATCGTCGCCCTCGAGGAGGGCGGATATCTCCGCCGTGATCACATCGATCTCCGCCGAGTTCTCGGAGATCCTGCGCGCGAGCAGCCTCACCGCCCGGTCCTCGGCGGCGATGGCCGCCGCGTCCGGCCTTGTCGAGGAGGCCGTCGAGCGGACGAGGGCCTCGATCTTGCCGCGCGCCGCCCCGCGCGTGAGCGCCGCCGCCCTGCGGGGCCCGGCGTCGGCCACCGACCAGGCCCCGCCGAGGGATGCCATGAGCCTCAGCTGGGGACCGTCGGACAGGTCGACCAACGCCTCGAAGGCGGGGCACGATTCCAGCAGGATGCTGCGCAGCCGGTTCTTGCTCCTGGTGTTTTCGCAGGTCAGGAAGTTTCTCTGGGCGGCCGGCGCCCTCGCCGCCGCGACCGTCGGGCCCGGATCCCCGACCGGCAGGAGTGCGTCGGGGATGCCCAGCGCCGTCTTCGCGATGACCATTGCGTCCCGCTCGTCGGTCTTGGTGTCGCCGGCGAAGAGCCTGGCGGCCCCGTGTGCCGCGAGTCCCGGCAGGTACGCCGCCGACATCCCGGCCGCCTTGGCGCGGGCGAGCGCGAGGGCGCCTATGTTGCGCGACTGGTCGACGACCACGAGCGCGTCGGGGAAGCGGCCGAACAGCGAGTCCGGATCGCCCTCCCTGTTCGCGACGGGGGCGCTCAGCAGTATCTCGCCGTCCCGGGTCGCGACGCATGCCCAATGGGACAATTTCCCGACATCGAGCCCGATGACGGCTTCCGGCATTCTAGGTGGTGCCACGGTGTTATCCTCCAATCGGTAGGCCGATCGGAACCCCTCCCTGCGACACCCACATTACCTGGCCGTGGCGCTTGCGCCCGGCAGTTTCCTATCAGTCGTCCGGAGCGGCGAGCGCCCCCGGTGGCAACACCCCCCGGGCCCTCTACGGGGCAGGGGCAGACGGCCATCCGGAGGCGCCCGATCGGCGGCCCCTCGGGGCTTGCCCGTATCGTAGGCAATGCGCCGAATGCTCGCCATCGAAATTTATCGGTGGCCCACTTCAGACTGTAATGGGTGGCTTGGAATGTTGAAATCGTCGATTACCACAAATGAGGTGGCTGCAGGCGGCCTGCTGTCGCCGGTAACTCCAGGGGAGCTTCTTAAGGAGGAGTTTCTTGTCCCCATGGGCATTTCCCAATATCGTCTTGCAAAGGAGACTGGGATCCCGGCTCAGCGCATCGGGCAGATTGTTTTGGGCAAGCGCCGTGTGACGGCTGACACCGATCTTCGTCTTTGCCGCTACTTTGGTCTGACGGATGGCTATTGGCTTCGCGCTCAGATGGCGTTTGACCTTGAAGCCGAGAAAAGAAGAATCGAGCCGGAGCTTGACAAGATCGTTCCTGTCCAGCGGGCTATGGCAATGTAGATTACGAGGGGTTGATTTCCGATCTCAGCCGAACACATTGAGCGGATAGGTCGTTCCCGCAGCCAGCCGAACGCCCCCGAGTCCCCTTCCGGGCCCCGGGGGCGGCATTTTCCCAGTTGAAGGAACGGTGGAGATGCTTTTCGATGGGTCCGGTGGCCATGCCCCGCCCTCCGTCCGGAACCTCTTCCCAGACTCAGCCGGACGGTCGGTCCGTCTATTCCGTTTTTCCCTTCAGGCCAGGACAGCGGGGCATCGCCCCTTTCCTCGCGCGCCCGCCCTATCAGCCCCGGCGTCAGGTCGAGCTCGCCGAGCGGCACGTCCTCCACGCCGTAGGCGTTCGGCGGCTCCCGGCCGTCCCGTGGACGCTCCAGCCCTTGAAGTAATCGATGGCGTACTTCAAAATTCGTCCGATGTCTTCAGGCATCGGTTGCTCCCTCCTAGTAGCCAGAGTCGTAGCGCTGCGCAGCGATGACCTTCTCGATCTCGGCGAGGCCGAGGAAGCGGTCGCCGAGCATATGCTTGCGCCAGAGGGGCTTGAAGCAGTGAAGCATGCGGCGGTACATCTCGAGGCGGGGCCCATGCGAGTTCCCGCCATCCGAGTACTTCCTCAGGGGCTCCGCGAGCTCCTCATAGCGCTTGTCCGCAAAGAGGTGCTTCACGTAGCCGGCGAGACGCCCCTCCTCCATATCGTTGTAGTCGAAGCCCTGAGGCGAGATGTCGCGCTCGTCCACCTCGGCCTTCTCATCTTCAGGCAGGTCCTCATATGAGGCCCTGAGGACGCGGAACATGTCGAGGATGTCGTACAGCTCCTCGCAGCGGGAGTTGGGAATCTCCGGTCGAAGCGCGGCGAATGCCTCCGGGTACTCGCGCACGTAGCCCTTCTCGAATATCTGTGCATTGCGCTTGTGGTAGGCGGCATCCTCCTCGTACTCCGAGAGGGCGGCAAGGATGAGCTCCTGGTCGCGGAGGATGAGGCGGTTGACCGGCGCTATGGTCAGCGGGGCCATCTCCTCGGGGTAATCGGTGCGGGGGCTGCCCACCATTGATCCGAGGGCTTCGGTGACCACTCCTGAGATGGTGCCACCCGATTCGTGGGCCAATCCCTCGAGTTTGGCCTTGAGGTCATCACTGACCCGGATAGAGATGGTTGCCATTGTCTACCTCCTTAATGGTGTCCTACTGTCATGTATTACTGTATGACACTTACACGGTGACGTCAAATAGTCGGAGCCTGCCGGTTTGTGACCGGCCTGGAGAATGCTCGCAGTGGCAATCGTTGCGGGCATTTATCTTGCCCGCCCGGGATGCGGGAGGTTCAGACGTGGAGTCCTCCAATCTCCCGGGGCCGGCTGATCCGGCCCTCAGGGCATCGGATTCCCAAATTCATCCGCACATGTGCGGATGAATTTGGGAAGTGTTCGGATGAAGTTGATATTCAAGGCGCGGGAAGGGATGATGCAAGGGCCGCGAATCAGCTTGTTAGAAGCCCGCCTGGCGGGTACACGGTCTATCGATGGCTCCGGGATGACCTCTGATTCAAGTCACCAGGGCTCAATTTTTACCCATTTGGAGTCCCTATGGCAGAAGAGACAGCGACCGGCAACCGCGAGTGGGCGGGACTCTGGCTCTCCGAGGAGCGCCTCGCGCCCTACCTCGAGGCGTGCGGAGGCGACGCGGATCGCGCCGTCGAGCTCCACGAGTGGAACATCTCGCTCGCGCAGGTGCTCGTGTGCGACGTCGCGCACCGCGAGGTCGCCATGCGTAACGCCTACGTGTTTGTGTCAACGGCTAACTGAACAAGTGTTCAGTTTTACGCTACCGCTGACAGATCTCGTAGCGGCCCCTCACGGACCCGGCACCGCGCGAGCGCCGAGCCGGGAGCGCATGCGTGCGGCGGGGTGCCTGCCGCCCGGGGTGACAACCACTGAAGTGTGCGGGCGAGCGGGTGGCGGCAGCGTCGTGGCCGCGGGAGCGGAGGGTGCGCGCCGCAGGGGGCGTGGCGCGATCGACCCGGCGCGGCACCCGGAGCGGACGGCCCCGACGGGCGAGCACGCGGTAGTGGTTGCCCCGCTGGGCGGTAGAAAATGTTATTTACGTAGACGCACCCCAATGACGCCGGCATGCAGATTTCTATGACAGGTCAATACTGTTCTTGAGAATAGCCGAGTTTTATCATTGTATTATTTTCTGCTGATTCGCGTTATTTCTTGTTCAGGGGGCAATACGATGGAAGAACCTTGGGTGACTATGAAGGATATAGCCTCCCATGTCGGCGTGACCCCGGAGACGATTAGAACCTGGATAAAGACCAAGGACTTCCCGGCCAAGAAGGTTGGGCATCAATGGAGGTTCAAGCTCAGCGCCGTTGACGCGTGGACCGAAGGCTCAAGCGAAGATAAGGCCTGCGAAAACCACGTGGGCGATTGCCGCCATTACGCCCCGACGCTCATCAATGGCGACTGCTTGGAGGCGCTCCGCAGTATCGACGGGGACTCAGTTGACCTCATTCTTACTGATCCTCCCTACAACCTCGGCCTGTTCATGAAGGAACGCGCTACGAACCTCAAGGCTCTCCGTGACAACTATTTCGGGGCAGCAGGTTGGGACAACCTTGAGTACGACCAATGGAACGAGTCCATGGACTCGTTCTTTGACGAAGCGGCTCGCGTCATGAAGCCTGGCGGGTCAATGGTCGTCTTCATGGCGGTCATCAAGGTTGAATCGATTATCGCTCAGGCAGTGAAGCACGGGTTCTATTACAAGACGACCGGGACGTGGCACAAGCAAAATCCCATGCCCAGAAACATGAACCTGCACTTCGTGAACTCCACCGAGTCTTGGATTTACTTCACCTATGGCGCGCGCGTCGGGACATTCAACAACGAGGGGAAGGTGGTCCATGACTATTTTGAGTCCCCCGTGACCCCAAAGAGCGAGCGCAGGTACGGAAAGCACCCTACGCAGAAGCCCATCGCTCTCATGGACTTCTTCGTGGAGAAGCTGTCCAATCCCGGCGACCTCGTGCTCGATCCCTTCATGGGAAGCGGGAGCTCCGGCGTCTCCGCCATACGGAACGGCCGGCGCTTCATCGGCATAGAACTTGAGGAAACCTACTACGACATCGCGACCAATAGGATTCAGGACGAGCTATGACGAAACCGACTGTAATAGATCTGTTCGCCGGCGTCGGCGGACTGTCGCTCGGGTTCGAGCTCGCCGGTTTTGACGTCAAGATCGCGAACGAGTTCGACCCCTCGATTGCTGAGGCCTATACGCGCAATCGCCCCGATACCAAGATGGTCGTTGCGGACATACGGGACCTGAATATCGAGGAGACGTTTTCGGAGTATGTCGGCAAGACCACGGCCGTCATAGGTGGCCCCCCTTGCCAAGGCTTCTCCCAGAAGGGGCAACGCAAGAGCATCAACGACCCAAGGAACTTCCTCTTCCTCAAGTACTACGACGTTGTCAAGTTCGTGAAGCCGAAGTACTTCGTGATCGAGAACGTCCCCAATCTTCTCACGACGGAGAATGGCTACTTCAAGAACGAGATCGTCGAGCTCTTCAGCGGACTCGGGTACGCCGTCAACTGCGGCGTCCTATGCGCCGCAGATTACGGCGTACCGCAGGACAGACACCGCACATGCATCATCGGAAAACTCGATGCCGACGAGCCGGTGAAGCTCCCCGCACCGAACGGGAGAAGAGCCACCATCTGGGATGCTATCAGCGATCTAGCCTATCTCGAATCCGGCGAGGGAGAAGAGGTTTCGCGGTATCGGCTTGAGCCCCAATCCGACTACCAGCGCATGCTGCGGCAGGGCTCGGTGAGCTTTGCAACCACATCGCGACCGCGCACTCAAAGGTCACGCTTGAACGGCTCCGAATGATTCCGCCCGAGTGCGGCAAGGAGATGCTGCCCAGCGAGCACCTTACCAAGTCCATCTACAGCGGCACGTGGTGCCGCATGAAGAAGGACGGCATCGCGCGAACCATCACGACGCGCTACGACACACCCTCCTCGGGCGAGTTCACGCATCCGTATCTCGACCGCGCGATAACCACTCGCGAGGCCGCCCGCATCCAGTCCTTCCCGGACGCGTATCATTTCTATGGGCCGAAATCGTCGCAGATGAAACAAGTCGGCAACGCCGTACCGCCCCTGCTCGGTAAAGCGATTGCCGAGCAGATCATGCGCGACCTCGAATCGTAAGGAGTGGTGAGCCATGCCGCTGCCGAAGAAACTTGCACTGCCACGGGACCTAGACCCGCGCCTCGTCACCAAGACTTCCTTGTCTGACCCGAAACGCACCATAGCCCTCCTCATAATCATGTGGTATGCGGCTGGAAAGCCGGGGTCCCATGCCTATGGTCTCGAAATAGGAAAGGGTAAGAAGGACGGCGGCACCGGCATCCTCGATAACGCCACCATCGATTCCGTCTCTAAGCTTGCTGAGAAAAACAGCATCGACCTCCAGGGCCTATCCGTGAGAGACGTGCTCGCCGGCAACGCGATGTTCGAGTCTCAAATCGAATCGCTCAACGCGGCGTTCCAACTCATATGGCATCTTGCCAGCTTCTCGTTTGCCGATGAATCCAAAAACCTCAGCGCCGAGAGGACCGGCGGTCTTCGATTCCGAAAGCTCATTCGGTTTGCATCCAACATGGATTTGATCGACATGGTCGCCCAGCCCAACGAGGCGGCTCTTGTCGGAGTCGCTTTCAACTGGCTCACCTCCGGCGTCGTGGAGTGCGACCCCGCCATGGAAGAGAGGATCAAGCGGACCTTGGCGGCGTTCGCGGAGACTTCGTTCTATAAGACCATGAAAGGCGATGACGGGATCGTCTACGCGCCGAGCGGAATCTACGACGTCATCGCCGAGGGCGCGAGCGTGGTCAGTCTCGTTAACGAGGGGGCCGAGACCCAGGGCACCACGAGAATCTTGAAGTCTGCCGTCAAGGATGGACTCAACCCCATGCTCGTCGAACATGGCGGAAATGAGGTCTCCCGAAACAACGCGTACACTTCAGACGAGCTTGCCGCCTACAGCGAGCGGGCGAAAAACACCCTCGCGATCTCTAGCATCAAGCTCGCTGCTTCCGACGTATCGGTCGATGAGAGCCCGCAGCAGCCCTCTTCTCTTCCGTGGAACCTTATCTACTTCGGCGCCCCCGGGACGGGCAAGTCGTATCAGCTCGGCAAGAGGGCTGAATCGACTTTCGGGGAGACCGAGGGCGGCGTAACGCGCGTGACGTTCCATCCCGACTACACGTACTCCCAGTTCGTCGGCTGCTACAAACCCATTAGTGACGTGAACGATGAAGGTAGGCACGAGGTCTACTACGATTTCGTCCCCGGCCCCTTCACGGATGTCTACGTTAAGGCCAAGAAGCACCCTGAGAAGAAATACGTTCTGCTCATCGAGGAGATCAACCGCGCCAACCCCGCGGCGGTCTTCGGAGATGTGTTCCAGCTGCTCGACAGAGGCAGGGACGGACGAAGCGAGTATCCAGTGCGAGTCTCACAGGATCTCGGCAAATACCTTTACCACGCGTTCAACCATGTGAACGTTGCTGAGGACGATGCGAAGGTCCTCGAAAACGAGGAGTATTCGAACGAGTGCGTAAGCACGGTCTCTATTCCCGACAACATGTATCTGTGGGCGTCCATGAACAGCGCCGACCAGGGGGTTTTCCCATGGATACCGCTTTCAAGCGACGCTGGGACTTTCGCTACATGGGTATCGACGAGGGGGACGAGGGCGTTGCGGGCTACGAGGTTCCTGTAGCCAAGGGCGACTCCGTCGTCTACGTCAAATGGAACGAGCTCCGCAAGGCTATCAACGCGCTCCTTATCGCCAACAAGGTGAACGAGGACAAGCTCATCGGCCCCTACTTCATCAAGGAGACGGCACTCGCGGATCCGAATTCCTTCGCAGGCGTGTTCAAGAACAAGGTGCTTCTGTACCTGTTCGAGGATGCGGCAAAGATGAAAAAGGGCAACATCTTCAGCCTTGGATCCACTGCGACATATTCCCAGGTCTGCAAGGATTTTGATGTCAATGGTCTCTCTGTTTTCAACGGTCTTGGCCCCGTTCGGGAGCTCTTCCTCGGGGAGAATGATTCGACCAACGAAGACCACGAGCCTGATGCGGAAGAGTAGTTTTGAAGGGCCCGGTCTACGTTCGCGAGCTCTCACGATATAGCGCCGACTCGCTCGCGAAGAAGATGCAACTGGATAGCGATGCGGCTCAAGACCTCATTCGCGCCCTTGCGGTTGCAGGGGTGCTGAGCGCTCCTCTTTCGGGTCTGAGCGGCGATGATGGGGTAATGGGCACCGTCCCCGTTGGTCCGCGCGCGCGGGACTGCTTTCAGTTTACTTGGGTGGGCATTGCGATCTTTCGCGACCGGCCGATTGTCGTCTACCCCAAATACATTAACAAGGGTGCGAATTATTTCCTGAGCGAAGACGGGCGCGCCGAGATGCAGCAGGTCCTCAGGGTGGTCCGCAAGGGGGCCAACGGACCCAGCGTGTTTCACGAGCTTGACGACGATTCGGTGAGCGCGAGCGGAATGCTCGCGCTCATGCTGGCCCTCATTGATTCATTTAGTGAGAACGGCATCTATTCGAACTATCTCAGGGGCAGCAAGACGAACGGCAGCGGCGCCATCGACTGGGAGAGAACTATCTCCAGATATCAGCCCTTCCTTTCGAACGGAGTCCCCGTTTACTTCGAGTACGAGACCACGGAAACCTCCCAAGACGTTGCGGACTACGTAACAAGGCTTCATCGCTGCGTTCTGACCCGGTGCTCCAAGTACCTGACTGAGACGGGTCTTGCCGAGTTGCTCTCAATCGATCCCATAGAGCTATCGGCAGAGAATCTCGATGATTTCGGCGAGAGGGACTACATTCTCTACAAGCTTGAACAGGAGCGATCGAGCCAGTTCATTACGTGGAAGCAAAGCGTCATAGACATGCTGCGGCTCTTCATCTCATCCGATGAAGTTACCGCCAACACAAACGATGCCGCCTGCCTGGGAACGCCCGTCTTTCAGAACCTTTGGGAAGACGCCTGCCAGATTGCCTTCGGCAACCAGCTTGACCGCCCCATCGGAGAGCTTGGAATCGAGCTCACCGAGAAATGGGCCGGCATATCTGGCAAGAAGCTCATTGAGCTTATTCCCCGTCCGAAGTGGACCAAATGGACTGAGAACGGCTCCACTCCCTGTGGTGACGTTGCCACCCTCATTCCCGATGTCATCTCGATTGCTGACACCGGCGAAGGCGGCAAGGCATTCTGTATCTACGATGCGAAGTACTACAAGCCCGCGCTCGGTGAGAAGACCTTCGGCGTTCCGGGCGTTGAGTCTGTTACCAAGCAGATCCTCTATCAGCGCGCATACCGTTATTTCGTGCGAGATAACGGAATCGATGCCGTTGCCAACGTCTTTCTTGTACCCACGGATGAAAGCCAGCCGACGCACTTGGGTAGGGTCGAGTTCCCCGGTGTATTCGACCCTCTGGGCAAGCCGTTCGTAGACGGAATCGAGATGTGGGCCCTACCTGCTTGCGACATGTATGACTGCTACTTAAATGGTACGGCGGTTGATGATGGCTACGTCCGTTGCATCTGCGGGCTGGCTTAGCCTACCGCTTTTCTTTGCTTGTTGCCTTAGGAGAAGGGCCCTGTATGGACGATTCCCAAATCATGTCTAGGAAAACCGCTTCGAGTGGTCGCTGCGACTACGGAGACCCTGTAGTAATCCACGAAACCTCGAAGACGAAAGTTGTGCTCGTTCCCTTTTTTATCAACCATGATCATGGATCCGAGCTCACAATCAAATTAACCACTTACAAGAAGGGCGCCCTTCCTTTTGAATGGTGTGTCTCAGAAGATAAGTGCATTAATTTAAATGATGAAGCCACGCTCAGATTGCATGCCATCCTCTCGAAACTGCTTGCTGTAAACAATGAAGAAGAGACTGGCAATTACATTGCTTTAAAGCTTAATGGGCAAGAAGTTGACATGAGCGGCGTTGACCCCCAAAAGGTAACTTCTGCACTAGTTAATGCCCTTTCCCAGAAGGATCTCATTCAGCATCTAAAAGGTGCCGAAATCTCTTCTGAGCTTGCAAATGCATTGCGTTATTCGGTTAGGCTTTCAGAAATGAAAACTGCCATGGCTGAACTCAGGCTCCTACTTGACACTGGAGAAGTTAGGGAGCAAGCCTACCAGGAATGGTGTGAGAAACATCCTTGGTCCTTCGGAAACCAATTCATCGTCAACGAGAAGATCCGAAACATTTCCCCGCACGACCAAGTGGACATGCTGATGCCAAGGATTCTTGCCGGCTACAGGGATATTGTCGAACTAAAGAGACCTAATCTGCCCGTACTCGCTTACGACAAAGGACATAGGAACCATTACTTCTCAAGCGACGTTTCCAAAGCAATCGGACAATGCCATAGATACTTAGACGTCTTTACGGAGGTGGCCAGAAACGGCCTGATCGACTGCGAACAAATCGTTGCCTACCATCCGGAGGCAACGATTGTAATCGGCCGCTCAAATGGCTGGAGCGACGAGGAGACTAGGGCTCTCCATGGCCTAAATGCGAGACTGAATGGAATTCGAATAATAACGTATGATCATCTCTTTGCTCAAGGAGAAAACCTCGTTGGTTATTTATCGAACTTAGACGGTATGGCAGCGAAATAGCGTAAGCCCATCCCGCCAAATCAATGATGAGACCGGTTTGTGACCGACCCGGAAAATGCCAGCAACGGAGACGTTGCGGGCATTTCTCGTATCTGCCCGCCTGGGACGCGGGAAGTTCGGGCAGCCGGAGGAGCCGCAGGAGCCGCAGGAGCAGGAAGCGAGGCAGGTAGAGGCGACGCCGGACTACAAGGAGCTTCTCGACCGCCAGGACGCGCGCATCGCGGAGCTGGAGGCGCAGGTGACCAAGGTCGCCAAGTCCAAGGAGTTCGCCGAGGCGCTCGCGGCCGAGATCGAGAGGGTGCGGGCCGAGACCGCCGAGGAGAAGGTGGCCTACGAGCTGCGGCTCGCGGGTGCGCACAACGTGGTCGCGGCCAAGGCGCTGCTCGGCGAACACGGGGGCGACGTGGCGAAGCTCTAGGCAGCGGAGCCGAGGCTGTTCGAGGGCTCGGCGCCGACGGGATGCACCGCGTGCTCCGTGCCTCGCTCACCGACCAAAGCGCGACGCGCTGGGGCTGGCGGAGGACCTGGGGCCGTACTTCGACGTGTTCGTCTCGTTCTTCTGCTCCGGCCTTTTGGCCCTTTATCACCAGTGGGAGCGTACCGATTCGGAGCTTCCCATGGAGGAGCTTGCAACGCTCGCCGGGTCTGCCATGACGGGTGGAATCGCTGCGGTTATCAAGACGGCGCGGAGCCCGGGAGTGAGCGATAGGGCGTAGGGCCGAGCACCGCGGCGGTTCTTGAGCCAGCTCACACCGACCACGCCCTCGCGCCGACGCTCACTGCGCCCACCCATGAAAAGAGGGTTCCCTCGCAGGCGCCGCATCCGCACGCCACCGCAAAGAAACCCTCGCACTCGCATCTCTACCCGCGAACCCGCACGCACCCTCGCGCACGCGCCGCGGCAGCCGCTAGTCGCGGTAGAACGAGCCCATGTAGCGGATGTACTCGTCCTCGGTGTGGTTGGCCTTCCAGTCGTGGACGGAGTCCTTGTTGCGCTGGCCGGCGATGACGGAGAGCTCCTTACCCAGCTTCTCAAAGGCCTCGTCGACGCACTCCTCGGGGGTGAGGGCGATCTTCATGACGGCCTCGCCCTGCGGGCCGCCGGGGAGGTTGGACAGCAGGCTGGGGGTTAGGGTGGTGCCGAGGGTGATGACCTCGACGTCGACGCCGGTGCCCTCGCACTCGCAGGCCACGGCCTCGGTCATCTTGAGGATGAAGGCCTTGCCCGCGCCGTACTGGCCGTTCCAGGGGCTGGAGCTGATGCCGGTCATCGACGAGACGTTGATCACGGCGCCGCGGTCCTGGGCGGCAAAGATCCGCATGTAGTGGTGGAAGCACTTGAGGAAGGTCACTACGTTGACGTTGATCATGGCCTCGTGCTTCTCCCAGGGGGTGTCCTGGATCTTGCCGAAGCTGTGCAGGCAGGCAACGTAGCTCATGAAGCCCATGTCCAGGCCCCCGGTCGCGGCGAAGACGGTCTCGGCAGCGCCGGGCTGGCTGAAGTCGGCGCGCACGACCTTGGTCTCCACGCCGTAGGTCTCGCGGATCTCGCCGGCGAGCACGTTCAGCTTCTCCTCGCGACGGCCGACCATGACGACGTTCATGCCGCCGGCGGCGATCTTCTCGCAGAACGCCTTGCCGACGCCCTCGGTCGCGCCCAGGATCAGGCCCCACTCACCGTACTTCTCCCTCAGGTTCATGCTGCATCCTCTCTCTCGATGCCCGTGCGGGCACCTCTCCTTTAGCGTGCGGCCGCACGGCCGCACACGGTGCGCCATTATGCGCTGAACAAGAGGGGAGCGTGTTCACGACTCTGCGAACGAGCCCGAAACAACGATGAACGGTGCCGGTCTGTCACCGCGAAGAAACCCTTGCGGTATCGAGAGGGGAGGTGCGGTTTTGCCCACCTTGCTAGCTATTCACCAGGAGGGGTTCGAGAACATGTCCGGCGCGAAGTCGTTCGCGCAGGCGTTCACATCCCGCCGCCAGATAATACGAAAACATGTTCGATTATCTGGCGAGGGGAGGACCCCATGGACGGCGGCGTAGAGTTCGACCCGGCCGAGATGGCCTACCGGGTTCCCGGGCCCGCCGAGCGGGTCTACGTCGGCGTGTCGGTGTTCGTGGACGCGAGCGGGAACCGATGCCTTGAGTCCATCAACTGGCCCGGCCCTCCTCTGTCAGTGGAAGCGTAAAACTGAACACTTGGGGGAGATATTCAAGGGGGATTCAAGAGGGGATGATGTAGGGGCCGCGAATCAGCTTGTTAGAAGCCCGCCTGGCGGGTACACTGTCTATCGATGGCCCCGGGATGACCTCTGATTCAAGTCACCGGGGCTCAATTTTTACCCATTTGGAGTCCCCATGGCAGAAGAGATGACGACCGGCACCCGCGAGTGGGCGGGGCTCTGGCTCTCCGAGGAGCGCCTCGCGCCCTACCTCGAGGCGTGCGGAGGCGACGCGGACCGCGCCGTCGAGCTCCACGAGTGGAACATCTCGCTCGCGCAGGTGCTCATGCGCGACGTTGCGCACCTTGAGGTCGCCATGCGTAACGCCTACGACAGGGCCCTCTCGGATGCCTGGGGCGGGGACGCGCACTGGCTTCTGGATGACGACTCCCCCGTTCGACGGCCCCTCATGAGGAAGGCCGCGAGGGGCGAGCTTGACCTCAACCGCATCAACCGCAAGATCATCGACGCCGCGGTGGAGAAGCTCCCCGCGGGCTTTACGACCGGCCAGCTCGTCTCGAACCTCACGTTGGGCTTCTGGGTGCACCTCGCGGACCGCTCGCGCGAGGCGGCGATATGGCGCACGGCCCTCTACCGCGCCTGGCCGAGGGGAACGAGGCGCAAGGAGCTGCTGCGGGCCCTCGACGGGGTGCTACGCGTGCGCAACCGGGTGGCCCACGACGAGCGCCTCTTCGACCCGAGGCGGCCTGAACTCTCCCCAATCGGGGCGGACGCGGATGCCGTGAGACTTTTTCGCGAGCTCTGTCCCGACGCTGCCGCGCGCGTCCTCGAAGACGACGCCATGACGCCCGTCGAGCGGTTCCTCGCGGAGAATCCCGCGCCGGCGGACGTGAGGCTCTAGCCCCTCACTTGAACAGCCCCTTGAGGACGTCTCCTAGGCCGATGGTGGTCTTGCGGTAGCCTTCCCTGGAGTGATGCAAAGGGGTCGTTCGGGCGGGTGGCGTTCAAGGCCGACATGGAGCAGGTGGAGTTCCTGAACATAGACTACTGGTTCTACGCATACGGCGGGATCAAGTCGTTCGAGGGCATGGGGCACCTCGGGCGCATGTCCGACATGGCGTTCTGCTTCGCAAGCTGCTCGGCGGTGATGGAAGATCGACCTGCGCGGGTTCTCGCCGGCGAGCCTGGCGGACCTGACGTACGCGTTCTCGGGGTGCAGGGCGCTGATGCGGATACTGGCCGTACGCGGACTGGGAGCTTCCGTCCCCGGGGCTCACGATCTCACAGACGTTCTACGGGTGCTCCGAGGCGCTCGTGGGCGGCAACGGGGCGGCGTGGAGCAAGGACGCGGCGAGCAGCGCGTATCTGAGGATCGACCGCGAGGACGAACCGGGGTACCTGACAGCGGGGTGACGCTTCATGGGATAATGTGGGCGTCCGGGCCGATGTAGAACGGAGGGCCCCACTTGAAGACGATGATGATACCCGAGCATAAAATGTTCCTCTACGGAGAGGCGCGCGAGGGATGGACCCCCGAGCGGGTCCGTGCCTGGCTCTCGAAGCGGGAGGAAAGCCGCTGGTACGGCCAGTGCCTCGCCGACATGCTCGCGCAGGTGTGGAACCAGAACGGTGTTCTGATGCACGAGTTCCAGGCCGACGAGTGCACCGATGAGGACTTTGCCTCGTGGCGCAAACTCGTTGACGAACTGGCTGAACGGGCGCTAACGATGGTGCCGGGAGATCCCGACGAGCAAGCGCTCTGTCCGCGGCTTAAGCCTTTCATGGCCAGATACTCCTATCGCGACGGCGCCGGCTGGTGGGTCTGTGACTGCGACGACAAACGTCCGGCGAGCGTGTACACGCCGGCCTACGAGAGCGACGGCCTCAGGGAGTGGGTCCTCTCCCTTCTGGACAGCTGCGCGGTGAAGACTCACCGCTACGGCGACGAGGGCTACGAGGACATAGGTGACTGGGGGACGTACTACGAGGTCTCCGTAGCGGTGCTCGGGGAACCGCTCTGGATCGACTGCGGAGAGGGCGAGCACCTCACGATCTTCTACCGCGGCTGGCACTCGCACTTCGAGTGGTACGTTAACGACCTCCAGTGGTTCGAGTGGATGGTCGGGCGCTTCCTCGCCGGGGACGTCGCCGGCCTCGGGCTCAAAGACCTCGATGGCAACCGGATCGAGAACTGACCCCGCTTTACAAGGATGCTCACAGGAACGGCGGCCGCAAGGCCACCGTTCCGCTTTCTTTACCTGCAGAAACGATGCCTTTTGCTTCAATGAGCTTAAACCGTTCTGAGACCCTCAGTCTGTCTTAGCTCGCAGCTAATGAATTCCCGTTCAATCCTTCCTACGATGTGCTGTGTGCCGGCGCGGTAGCCGGATCATAGGAAGGATGCATGATGAATAAGCTCGAAAACGAAGTGCTGCTGAGCCGTCGCGCTGCACTTGGCGCATTCGCCACTGTTGCCTTGGGGACTGTTAGTCTTCTTGCCGGTTGCGGTAGCGATAAGGCGACCGTCACCGAGGATGCCGGCGATGGCGACAAGAAGGAAGAGGCGAAGAAGGAAGAGCAGTCTACGACTGACCTGGCTGTTGGCACGACGGTGACCACGGCTGCCGGTCTTTCCGTCGTTGTCGATTCCGTCCAGCCCGGTCTCACAAATTATGACGGTTCGACCATGACGGGCATTCACGTCACGTACGTCAACAATGGTGATGAGGGTGCAGATTACAATATCTACGACTGGAAGGGCGAGGACGCCAACGGTGCTCAGCAGAACCAGGGTTATTACAGCGAGGGCTCCGATGAGCTGCAGTCTGGCACCCTTGCCGCCGGTGGCTCCGTGGCGGGCAATATCTACTTTGATGGTGACATCAAGAAGGCTCTCTATTTTGCCAACGTGTTTGATAAGTCTGCTGCTGCAAGCTGGGTGCTGGCCTAACATGTCGCTACCGTTGCGCCGTATGGGAGGTGAGGTCGTATGCCCGATAAAAAGCTGACGGACGAGTTACTCAATGAGCTTCTCGATGCGCCAAACATCGATGGCTATATCAAAGAACACGACTTTGCCGCCCCGTTGCTTTCGGACTATCTTAAGCAGCTGCTGCAGGAAAAGGGCTTAGAGCGCTCGCGCGTGGTGCGCATGGCCGACCTCAATGAGACTTTTGGTTATCAGATTTTTACCGGTGCGCGGCATCCGAGCCGCAACAAGGTGCTGCAGATTGCCTTTGCAATGGCGTTGACGCTCAAGGAGACCAACCGCGCCCTGACGGCTGCCGGAGTGAGCGTCCTCAACTGCAAGGACCGTCGCGATGCAATCATTATCTTTTGTATCGATCGCGGCTGCAGCCTGCAAAAGGTCAACGAGGAACTGTATCGCTTTGGCGAGGAGACGGTGAGTTAGCGGCCGATGGCTGAGTTGGCTGTTACCAAAACAACTATGCGAACGAACGGGGCGCGGACACCATGGGGTGTCCGCGCCCTGCGCTATGATGGACGCTATGGATACTCAGAGCCCAACATATTCCGATGATGAACTGACTGCTTCACTTGTCGAGCATTTGGCGTCGCTCGACCGCGATGACAGCTATCGTGTGGAGCGTGTGCTCAAGTGCTCGGATGTCGAGACGACCGAACTCGTCTATTTTGAGGGTTCTGGCGGCGGGTCTCTCGGTCCCTTTGTCCGCAAGCGCATCGATGCTTCGGCGCAGATTGGCGGGGCCTACGAGCGCCTGTTTGCGGCTCAGCGGGCCGGACGCCGTTTTGAACACTTACCCCGGATTGTCGATTGCCGCCGCGCGGGCGAGGAGCTCGATGTGGTGATGGAATATGTCGAAGGTGAGACGCTCGAGGCGCTCGTGGGGCGCCTGGGCGCGACGCCCGATTATGCCCGTGTGCTATATCCCGTCCTGTGTGATGCGGTGAGCGAGCTCCATGCCGGCTTTGCGGCGGCGGGGGAGGCGGCGACACCGGTGATCCACCGCGATCTTAAACCCTCGAACATCATCGTATCGGGCGTGAGGTATACGGCCGATGCTGGCATGACCTTCTCGTCGCTGGTGATTATTGACCTGGGAATCGCGCGCGTTTGGCGCGATGGCGCCGACGCCGACACCGTCAAGTTTGGCACGCGTTCCTATGCGCCGCCCGAGCAGTTTGGGTTTGGGCAGACGAGCGTCCGCAGCGATATTTACGCGCTTGGCGCACTGCTGTTCTTTTGCCTGACGGGAACTGACCCCAAACCGGGGCGGGACATACGTGAGCAATGCGAGGCGCATGGCATTCCCGTTCCGCTGGCGGATGTGATTTGCATGGCGATGGCGCTCGATCCGGCTAAGCGCTTTGCGAGTGCAAAGGCACTGGGGCATGCTGCGCGTGCGGCATATGAGCTATGTCTCCCTGCACCGTCGCCCGTGACCTTTTCTGCTGCCAGCGTGCCCCGGGCCGCGGTGCCACAGGTGCAACGGGTACAGCAGCCGGTTGCCTTCACGCTTCCGTCTTCTGCAAGACGGCGTTCGATCGTCTCTCTCGTGACGTCCAAATGTGCGCGTCTGCTCTCGCGTATCCCCGAGCCCGTGGGGCGCATATGGAATGGATGCGTCTATGCGACAACATTGTTGCTGCTGATGGGCAGCCATTTTGCGGTATTTACGCCGACGAGCGAAAACCGAAACTATCCAACGTGGTTTTTGGCACTTGAGTATTTCTTTATGGTCGATGGCCTGGTGCTGCTCATTACATTCGGAATGCTCGACCGGCGTAGGCTTCGACGTCGTTTTCCCGTTCTCGATCGGTATCGGGGGAGTGCTTTTGTCGAACTATGGTTCAAGGCACTCGGGTTTATGTTTGCCGTCATGTGCGTCGTCGTTGTTATCGGTAACGCGACCGGTGTCGTCTCTTAGATAATCGAAAAGGGCCCCGTCTGGGGCCCTTTGCAGTTGCACCTAAATACGGTTCATTTGATTGGCGACCTTGTTGTACCAGTCCTGCCACGTGGGCGGGCAGTACTTCTTGGCGGCTGCCGGGGTAAGCGTGGAGCCATAGTTGGCGCCCAGGTAGGCAACGTGGGCAGAGACGCTCTCGCTCCAGCTGCCAAAGCTACGCCAACCGCCGCCGCGGGCACTCCAGCCCCAGGCGTTATAGGAGCCGGCGCAATAGAGGCCCTTGCTGCTCTCGATGCAGGCGATGGCGGGGGACCAACGGGGATCGACGCCGGTATTCCAGGCGGCAACGGCAAAGTTGTAGCCCTGGCCTGCCATAGGGGAGCCGGCAAGGTAGTTGTCGATGCGGCTCGTCCACTCGTTAATGAACGAGTCGTAATCGGAATTGCCGCTGTTGGGACTGTTCGGCGTGGTGTCGATGGTGGTGTTGGAGTTGGTGGCCTGACTGTTGGAGTTATTGCCACTCACGCCGGTACCCGAGATCTTCTCGGCGGCAGCGGCCTTGTCGGCCTCGAGCTTTGCCAGCTCGGCGGCATTTTCCTGCTCAGCCTTTGCCTGCGCCTCGCTGCGGAGCTGCTGTGCCTGCGCCAGCGCGTCCTCGGCATTCTTTTGCTCGCCCTCGAGCTGAGACTTGGCCTGATCGAGCTCGGTTTTGTTCTGCTCGAGCTCGGTCTGCATCTTGTTAAGCTCTTCGATTTCGTCGACGCTCGAGCTCGTAATCTGGTTGGTGTATTTGCAGGTGGTGATAAAGTCACCCAAGCTCTGCGTGTTTACCAGGAAGCTCACGATGGGGCTGGTGCCCTTCTGGTACTTATACAGATCGCGCATGGCGGAGCTTGCCTTGGCCTGCTGCTCGGGTAGCTCGGCCTCGATCTTATCGATGTTCGCCTCATTGGAGTCGATCTGCTTTTGCAGATCCTCGAGCTTGGTTCGGGCGTCGTTGTAGGCGCTCGTAGCGTCCTCGATTTTTTTCTGGGCGGCGGAAAGCTGATCCTGCGTTGCCTGCGAGGCGGCATAGGCCGCGACGGGGGAGAGCATCGGCGTGGCCGTCAGCGCAACGGCGAGCGCGGCGCTCGTGATGATACGAGCCGGCTTCGACGCGACGAGCGCTGCGGTGCGATGGTTCGAATGCTGCATCCAGTCCCTCTGCAATCAATCGTAGGTTATTGGTCGAAGTGTATTCTACTACTGCTTTCGACCTCAACTTGAACCTTAAAGGTTCTAAAGGGTCAAGTTGAACTTGAGGTTTTGGCCTTGACCTGCGGGAATGGTGAATTGTTGAGAAACCATAGAGTTCAACTTTAACGTTACGGCACCCTGTTGCAACGGGATTTTTGGCTGTAAAAGCTACCTTAACGTGGGGTTTTGCAACTACAGGGTCCCTTCGCGACGAGCCTGCTCCATCTCTTTGAGTGCCTCGGCGGGAGTGAAGGAACAGGTACCGTCGCCGAGCCTGACCACCTGTATGTCGTCACCGATATGGACTTCTCCGCCCTGCAGCACGACGCCAAAAATGCCCTCGTGGGGGAAGATACAGTCGCCGGCGAGATAGTAGATGGCACAGCGGGTGTGGCAGACTTTGCCGATCTGGCTGATTTCGACGAGTACTTCGCTGCCAATCTTGAGCTGCGTTCCCAGAGGGAGCGAGAGCAGGTTGATGCCCTGGGTTGTGAAGTTCTCACCAAAGTCGCCCTCGTGCACATCGAGCCCGCGCGCCTGCGCCGTCTGGATAGACTCTGCAGCTATAAAGGAGACCTGGCGGTGCCAATGTCCGGCGTGCGCATCGGAGGCGAGGCCAAACTGCTCGATGACGGTGTCGTGCCCGTCGGCGACGGGTGACTTACGCGTGCCTTTGTGCTCCGACGTGTTGATTGAGACGATGCGGGTAGGCCCGTTGTAAGCATCGTTTGCGGTGCGTAGGGGAGCTGCCATCTGGGCGCGATCCGCAAGTTCGCGCTTTGCGGCGTCAATGATGGGGTTGTTGATCGGATGAGCCTGGGGCACAGTGTACCTTTCGACGGGGCGGGCAACATGTTGAATCCTACAACAACGGTGGGTTCATTGCCCGTTGTCGTACACCGGCGATCGCCGCCTTCGTGCTGGATAATTACGCCGATTGCCATAGATACGGTGGAGCTTTGGGTGCCGGCGGCTCGGCACGCTAGAATAAATCAGTTGCACAAAGACCGCCCGTCGTGTGGGCAGTTCTAGATAGGAAGTTTCCATGGCATTGCAGTTTACAGAGCGCGAGTTTATCCCCGTGCTGCTCGGCGGCGACATCAACGCGTATTCGGTGGCGCGCGCTTTCTACGAGGAGTATCAGGTTAAGAGCCTGGTTTTTGGCAAGTACCAGACCGGCCCCGCGTATCGCAGCCAAATTATCGATTACACGCCCAACGTGGATATCGACACCATGCCGGTCATGATCGAGACCGTTAACGGCGTCGCACAGGCCAATCCTGATAAGAAGATTATTCTCATGGGCTGCGGCGACAACTACGTCGCGCTCGCCGCGCAGGCTCAGGACGCCGGCCAGCTTGCCTCGAACGTCATCGCGCCCTATGCGCCCTACAGCATGCTCGAGCAGTGCCAGAAAAAGGAGATCTTCTACGAGCTGTGCGAGAAGCACGGTGTGCCCTATCCGCACACGTTTACCTTTACCATGGCGATGCTCAACGCTCAGGGCGAGGCTTCCGCCGAGGCGCTCGACCAGATTGACTTTCCCTTCCCGATGATTCTGAAGCCCTCTGACGGCATCATGTGGTGGGAGCACGAATTCGAGGGTCAGAAGAAGGCCTACGAGATTGCCGATCGCGCCGAGCTGGAGCAGGTCATTCGCGATGTGTACGCCAGCGGCTACACCGATGACCTCATCTTGCAGGACCGCGTGCCCGGCAACGACGAGTACATGCGCGTGCTCACCAGTTATTCCGACCGCAACGGCAAGGTCCGCATGATGTGCCTGGGTCACGTGCTGCTCGAGGAGCATCAGCCCCATGGTGTCGGCAACCACGCCTGCATCATCACTGAGCCCAACGACGAGCTCATGGGTGGCGTGCGCAAGCTGCTTGAGGACCTTAAGTTTACGGGCTTCTCCAACTTCGACGTCAAGTACGACCAGCGCGATGGCTCGTTTAAGTTCTTCGACTTCAACACGCGTCAGGGACGCAGTAATTACTATGTCACCAATAGTGGCTTTAACGTTGCCAAATACGTGGTGGATGAGTACGTCTATAACCGCCCGTTTGAGCCGGAGTTTGTGACGGCGCAGGACGAGGCGCTGTGGATGGTCGTTCCTATGGGCGTCGTTGACAAGTATGTCAAGGACCCCGAGCTGCGTGCGAAGGCGCATCGCCTGGCCAAGGAGGGCAAGGCTGCCGATCCTTCGTTTATGAAGGGTGATTTTGTCTTTAACCGCTGGTTGCGCATGTGGCACACCAAGCTGCGTCACTTTAAGCTGTTCAAGACGTATTACAAGTAGACGAGTGTGGCGCCCGTCCGGTGTGTATCGGGCGGGCGCGGGTATGATACGCGCAATTGCGTGGGCGTCACCAAGGAGGCGGCGATGGAAAAGCTGGGAGTTATCGGCGGCATGGGCGCCGAGGCCACGTCGTATTACTACGACCAGGTCGTGCGTCATACGGCTGCTACCTGTGACCAGGAGCATATCGACATGGTGGTGCTTTCCAAGTCGACCATGCCCGACCGTACGCTGGCCATCAAGACCGGCGAGCATGCCGAGCTGCTGGCGACCATGAAAGAGTGCGCTCAGGCGCTCGAGTCGCTGGGCTGCGCGCACATAGCGATTCCCTGCAACACGTCGCACTACTTCTACGACCAGATTCAGTCGTTTACGAAGGTGCCGATTATCCACATGCCGCGCGAGTCGGTGCGCTATGCTCTGGCCGGCGCGGTGATGGGGGAGTGCGAGTTCGACCCCAACCTGAGTATGCCGGCCGAGCCGGTGCACAAGATCGGCATCATGGGCACCGACGGTACCGTGGGCGCAGACGTCTATGGGCGCGAATGTGAGACCGCGGGCGTTGAGGTCGTCTATCCCAGTGAAAAGCGTCAGGCCGACGTGATGTCGCTCATCTACGACGATGTGAAGGCCGGGCGCGAGCCCGATATGGATAAGTTCGACCGCGTGATGTGGGAGTTCGCCCGTAGCGGCTGCGACCGCGTCATCCTGGCCTGCACGGAGCTTTCGGTGTTGCAGAAGTATCGCGAGATGCCCGAGATCACCCTCGATGCGATGGATGTCCTGGTACGCGAGTCCATCATTCGCAGCGGCGTCCCCTACCGCCTGTAACCCTCGACCTGCCAAAAAGGGACAGGTTTATTTTGGTAGGTTTTATCTGGTGAAACAGTAAAGGCCCCGGCTCGTTTGATGCGAGCCGGGGCCTTTTGCGTTTGTCGGTTGCTGTCAGCGATTGCTAGAACAGGAAACCGATGGCGATAAGGGCGATGCTGACGATAAGTACGGCGATATCCAGGCCTTTGATGGGGTAGCGCTTATACGAACTCGCACGCGTGCGCAGGTAGAAGCCGCGTTGCTCGGCGGCAAGCGCGGTGGCATCGGTCTTGCCCACGCTCGAGATAAGCAGTGGCACGCACAGCGGCAGCATGAGCTTGAGTTTCTTGACGGGATTCCTAGTGTCGTATTCGACGCCGCGTGCAGTCTGTGCCTCCATGATGGCGTTCATTTCCTGGCCAAATACCGGCACAAAGCGCAGTGCCGTGGTAAAGGTGAAGGCATAACGATATGGCACGTGCAGCACCTCGACGCAGGCGTTGGCGAGGTCGTTGAGCTTGGTCACCATAAGCATGAGGATGAGTGGCAGCGCCACGCCCAACAGGCGTAGGCAGGCCTTCGATCCGGTAATGAGGCCCGTGTCGGTGATAAAGCCCCACGCCATGTTGCCGTCGCGCATAAAGGCCAGCTGAAGCACCAGCATGATGAGCGCGAGCGGAATCAGCAGCTTGAGCAGTGCGAGCAGACGGTCGGCGACGCCGGCGTAGGCGCCCAGTGCAAGGGTGAGCGCCAAAAAGCCCAACAGTGCCATGTAGGTGTCAGACAAGAAGATGCCGATGATGATGGCGGCGGCAAGACCCAGTTTGACGACCGGGTTCAAGCGGTGCAGCAGTGTGTCGCCCGGCATGTAGTCGATGACGTTAACCACGGTTGACCATCTCCTCGGTAATGCGAACGATATCGGTGACCTCGCTCACCTGTGCAAAGGCGGGAGAGACGGAGGATGTCAGGCGACGAGAAAGCTCTATGACCTGGGGTGGCTCAACGTAGGCTCGCTGCATGAGCTCGATGTTCGAGAACAGCTCGTGCGTGCGGCCGCGCTCGAGGATGCGGCCGTCGGCCATGACTACGATGCGCTCGGCAAAGTCGGAGACGACTTCCATGTCGTGACAGACCATGATTACAGCGCAGCCGCGCTCGGCCATGGTGCGCACGGTTTCCATGACGGTCATGCACTCGCGGTAGTCAAGGCCGCTCGTGGGCTCGTCGAGTACCACGATTTTGGGCTCTACGACCACGACGGAGGCGAGTGCCACCATCTGGCGCTGACCGCGCGAGAGCGAGAAGGGCGCCTCGTCGGCCGGCAAGCCAAAGCGGTCGATGACGAGCTGGGCGCGACGCAGCGCCTCGGCACGGTCGATGCCGGCAAGCTCCAGGCCAAAGGCGACCTCGTCGAGCACGGTTTCCTTGCAGATCTGGCGGTCGGGGTTTTGGAAGAGGGTTGCGACTTCGCGGGCGATGCGGCTCGTGGGAACGGCTGCGGTATCCAGTCCCGTGACGCGCACGCTGCCCGAGGCGGGCTTAAGCAGGCCTGTAAGCAGCTTGGTGAGCGTGGTCTTGCCGGCGCCGTTTTGGCCGACGATACCCACGAGCTCGCCGGGATAGAGGGTCAGGTTGAGGTCGTGGACGGCGGCGCCGCCATTGGGATAGGCAAACTCAACGTGATCGAAGGTGAGCACGGGCTCGGCGTCTTTGGCGTGCGGGCGCAACGACGGTGCGTGCGGCGAGCCGGATGGTGCCTGAATGTCGCTGCTTGCGTGTGCGGGGTCGACGATGCCCGTAATCAGGCGCTCGGCCTCATCAACATCCAAACAGGGAGTGCCGCTGGCCAGGCCGTCGGCCTCGAGGCTGTTGAAAATGCGCGTGACACGCGGGCAATCAACGCCGATGGCGCGGAGCTCATCGGCGTGTGCGAAGACCTCGTGCGGCTCGCCCTGTAGCGCGATTTCGCCATGATTGAGCACGAGCACGCGGTTGCAATACTCCGAAAGCAGGGCGACTTTTTGCTCAACGACGACGATGGTGATGCCGAGTGCACGGTTGGCCTCACGCAGGGTCTCGAAGACCAGCGTGGAGCTGGCGGGGTCGAGCGCCGCGGTGGGTTCGTCGAGCACGAGCACGCGCGGACGCATGGCGAGGATGGCGGCGATGGCAACCTTTTGCTTTTGGCCGCCTGAGAGGGTGGCGATCTCGCGGTCGCGCAGGTCGCTGATACCGACGGTCTCAAGCGTCTCGCTCACACGTTGCTCGATCTGGTCGTGGGGAACGCCAAAGTTCTCCAGGCCAAAAAGCATCTCGTCCTCGACGACCGAGGCGACCATTTGCGTGTCGATGTCCTGCAATACGCTGCCGACGATCTGCGATATGTCGGTGAGCGAGACCTCGCAGGTGTCGTGGCCGTCAACTAACACGGAGCCATAAAAGGCGCCGGTGTAGTGGCGAGGTACGGCGCCCGACAGACAGGCGGCAAGTGTGGACTTACCGGCGCCCGAAGGCCCGATAATGCCGATAAAATCTCCCCTGTTCACGCCGAGCGAGATATGCTTAAGCGCCTGCTCGGTCTGCGTGCCATAGGAGAACGAGACATCGTCGACGTTGATGATCGTTTCCATGGATACCTTTCATAGTCATTGGGGACGTTCTTACATGACTAGTCGTTTAAGAACGTCCCCAAAAGCTAGCTGTTTGGGACAGTCTTTGGTGGTGAAGCACGGAGACGGCTTTACGAGGGGCCCTAGGTTGGCGCGAAAGAGGAGCGAAGCGTACTTGGGTACGCGAGCGACGAATGAACGCCAAGATGGGGTGGCTCGTAAAGCCGAGCGGCTTAATTGAGCCTAAGGGCCTTCTGGATGGGCAAGTAGAGAGCGCCGACCAGGATGGCGTTAAAGACGGCGGTCATGGCGACGACGGGCAGCATGGCAGCGGCGAGCTCGCTCACCACGCCGAGCATGGCCATCTTGATGACCATGAAGATGACGCCCGAGACAAAGGTGGTCACGAAGGCTGCAACGATGGCGACGGCGGGCTTAACCTGGCCGTCCTTGGCGGCAGCGTTGACAATGACGGCCATGAGCATGGCAGCGATGCCCTCGGCGGCAAAATCGACAAACGGCGAGGTGGTGGTGATCTGGATCACGGCGGCCGAGATCAGGCCGATGACGAGTGCCTGACCGATGTTGGGGCGCACGACCAGGATAGTGAGGCAGAAGGCCGAGATAATGAACTCGGGGCTGATCATACCGCCCGAGATGCCGGAGATAGCCTTGCCGACGGTGAAGTTGAGGATGAAGCCAGCGGCAAGCAGGATGGCGAGCAAGACAAGGGCACGGACGTCGAGTTTGCCGCGGTCGGCGGTCTGGACGGTGCGGGGCTGGGCGGTGGTGGTGTTCTGAGACATGGTGAAAATCCTTTCGGAGGGGAAGTGAAAGAGAAGAAAGCGGAGGCGCGCGATGCGAATGCGATTGGGCTCGAGATAGAAAAAGGCCCCCGGTCGAAACCGGAGGCCTTCCAATCACCTAGAGCGCAAAACAGGCGTGAGGGACTCACTGTCGACCGATCGTATTCGCATCACGCCACCACCAGTTGTTGAGAGGCTTCATCGTGTTCTTCATGTTGGTGGCTCCTTTCGTGATGCCGTGGCGCGGTCGCACCTAGTTGCTGTTGCGCTGCACTATAGCACAGCAAAGTGTGTGCGGGGAAATCTTTTTTGAAAAGATTTCGGCGACGTTTCCCGCCGGTCGAATGGGCGGCTGCGCGGGCGGGCGACCTTGGCCATCCCACCCGCGCCTTAAGGTGGGGGTTCTTATGCCTTCTTGCGACGATAGAGCACGAAGCCGCAGACACCGATGATGACGACGGCGCCAACGGCCATGGCGGCCATGTTGTTGCCCTCGGACTTCTCCTCGGTTGCCTCTTCCTCAACCTCGGGCTCAGCAACGTCCTCATCGGAGAGGGCCTCGTCGGCGTAGGTGATGGACTCGACCAGGCAGTCGTTGTCGGCATCGTAGTCGCTCGGGACGAACTCCTCGGAGAAGTCGCCCTCCTTAAGGTAGTCACGCATCTCCTCGAGCATGGCCTTGCACTTGAGGTAGGTGTTCTTGGTGGCAGCCTTGCCGGCCTTGTTGGCCAGGGCGGTGCGCGCCTCGGTGTCCTCGGCGGCCTGCATGGCCTCGTCGACGGTCAGGTTCTGCTCGATGAGTTCCTTCTGCAGCGCATCGAGGTAGGCGCGGACGCCGGTGGCGCAGTGGTCGCGGTTCTCATAGGCGAGCGTGTTGATGTCCATGAGGACGTAGTTGATGGAGTTCTTGGGTTCCTCGTTGTTCACGACGTCTTCCTCTTCGCAGTGATCGAAGGAGACATCCTGATCGCTAAAGTAGGGGCTGACCTCGGTGAGCAGTGCAGAGTAGAGGGGGATGGCGACGGAGAACTCGGCGTTGGAGAGCATCTCCCACTGGATGGTCGCGATTTCGGGATCCATGCCGTGACGAATCTGGAAGGTGTGGATCTCGGTGTTGCGGTTGGAGCCGATGGCATAGGCGCCGTCGGTGTTGGCGTTGAGGCCGGCGACATTCTCGCCGCGGGCGGCGAAGGAACGGATCATCTCGAAGGTGTTCCAGTCGGACTTGCCGGGCTGGAAGAACAGCGGCTGCATCTCGTGGACCAGGGCGCCGGTCGTGGCGCGAGCATCTTCACGCTCGTCCTTCACGATCTCGTAGTCAGTGCCTTCAGCCAGCGGGGCCATGAAGTAATCGCGACCCTGGATATAGCGCGACCACTGGTGCATACCGGCCTCGCCGATCTCCTCGCCGTAGGTTTTGGCGACGTCGAACTTGCCGTCGGTGTACTCGGCAAAGCCCTTCTCCTTGGGCATGGACTCGATGCCCTCGGAATGGAGACAGTTCTCGGTGTCATCGAGGTCTACGTTATAGGTGAGGTTGCCGATGTTGGGGTTGAGCGAGGCGATGTCATCGGCGAGCTTCATAGCAATCCACTGATGGCCGGAAAGCGCGGCGAACAGCCAGGTCTCGGTGCTGTCGGCGATGATGATCTGGTCGTTGGAGCAGACGCCCTGCTCGTCGATCAGGCTGCCGATGAGCTCGACGCCCTCGCGGGCCGTGGCACTCTCGCCCAGGATGACGCTGGCATAGCTGTACTCGCCAATGCCAGTCTCCTCGGTGATGGGATCGGCCTCTTCGGCCTTCTCGTTATAGGAGGTGCTCAGCGTGGCAGAGCAGGAAACGCCCTTCTCGTTGATGCCAGCCTCGGAATATGCGTCGTAGCGATCTTCCCACTGAGAGGGGTTGTCGCGAACGAAGGTGTAGCGGTAGGTTGCGCCCTTGGACTTGTACTCAAAACCGGACTCGACCGAGGTGTACTTGTTGCCGTCCTTGTGTGCGGGCTCAATGCCAAAGTGCTTGACATAGCGCGGACCGAAGTCCTCGGAACGGCCGTAGTACGTGTTGCCGTCTGCCGTAAGCTTGCTGCCCATGTAGATCTGGGTGCAGGCGAGCGCCGAAGTCGGCATGGCCATGATGGCCGCTGCTCCAAACGCAAGGCCGCAGCCGAGCTTTTTGAGCGTGTTGACAGGATGAGTAAACCTCATGATCCCTCCCAACCGTTGAAACCCCGCGGAACCGTGCAGGATTTCAGCTAATAAATACATCTATTAGCCTATCGGAAGTCTAAATAGTATTCATCTATTTCGATGAAATACTCGATGAGCGTCCTAAAATATGCGATGAGCGGACAAGAATACTCATTATCTAGCTTTAGTTAAATAAAGACGCCCTGCAATTACTGTATCTGAATAAAGCGCCTTGCACGGGGCACAAAGAAAAATCCCCCGCTGTCTGGCAAATGCATAAACAACGGGGGAGACGATAATTGGATGAATATCATACCAATGTGGAATTACTTCTTCCGGCGGTGGATCACGTTAATCGCATAGCCGACGAGCATGGCCAAGACGATGACGATAAAGCCAATCAGGG
Source organism: Collinsella sp. CLA-JM-H32B (assembly GCF_040098065.1). Classification (NCBI taxonomy): domain Bacteria; kingdom Bacillati; phylum Actinomycetota; class Coriobacteriia; order Coriobacteriales; family Coriobacteriaceae; genus Collinsella; species Collinsella sp. CLA-JM-H32B. The sequence goes on from NZ_JBBNNA010000004.1 coordinate 141,427, forward strand.
GGTTGTCGTTCATGGGGTCCTCCTATTTTCCGAGCGGGGAGAATTCGTCGACGATGAGATCGAGGCATTGCGGAAGCGCGCGGGCACCAAAGACGCCCGAGTTGCTGGAGATGATCTCGCCATCGAACTGCATGCCCAGCGACGGCGTGCAGGTGATCTTGGCTTCCTTGGTCTGGATGATCTTGAACTGCGGACGGCCGAGCACCTTGCCGGCGGGGTCGAGTGCGGCGGTGATCACGGTGGGCAGGAGCTGGACGGTTTTTACGGGCTCGATGACCGCGATGTCGACCATGCCGTCGTTCATGCGGCAATCGGGGAACAGGTTGATGTCGTTTTGAATGACCGAGGTGTTGCCGGCCATGCAGCAGATGCCATCGAGCTCCTCGACAATGCCGTCATGCTCAATCGTAAAATGCGCCACCGTGGGGTTGGGTGTGGCGAGCGCCGACAGGAAATAGGCGATCTCGCCGATGTCGTTTTTGGCGGGGGCGGCCTTCATCATGATCTCGGCGTCGAAGCCCGAGCCGGCGATGATGATAAAGCCGTGGCGCTTCTCGTTGCCGTTCTCGTCGAGCCAAAAGAGCTCGCCCATGTCCACTTTGACCGTGCGACCGGCGCGGCAAGCCTTGGCAAGCGCCGCTGCCTCGGGGGCATTACCGATGTTGTTAAAGAACAGGCAGGCTGTGCCGGAGGGGAAGACGAGCGTGGGGACACCGCACCCGCGCATCTGGTCGAGCACGTTGGAGACGGTGCCGTCGCCGCCCGAAACGACCACGCGATCAAACTCGCGCACGTCTGCCACGGCGTCCTCGGGTTCCATGCCATCGCCGATAAAGCGCATCACGACCTCGTCGCCGCCCTGCGCGAGGGCGTGCGTGAACGCGTAGATTTCATCTGAGCTGGGGCCCGATGCCGGGTTGTGGATGATAAGGCAGCGCATACTTACGTTCCCGTTCTGTGACTAACCGAGTATAGTTGTAGGGCAATGCCGATATCCTACCCGTGTTTTTCGGGCCTAACCTTATTCGATGGGTTGATATGTACATTTCCACACATCAGGCTCTGCTCGACTTTTGCCAGCGCGCCCGTGAGTTTGACGCGATTGCCGTCGATACCGAGTTTTTGCGCGAGCGCACGTTCCACCCGCGCCTGTGCTTGGTTCAGATTGCCACCCCTGCCGAGAGCGTCGCGGTCGATCCTTTGGTGATCGACGACCTGTCGCCGCTTGCCGAGCTTATGGCCGACGAGAGCGTGACTAAGGTCTTCCACGCCTGCTCGCAGGATATGGAGGTCATGCTCCATACCGTGGGCGTGCTGCCGCGTCCCATTTTTGACACGCAGGTGGCCGCCGCCTTTTTGGGCGAGCGCCAGCAGATTTCCTACGGCGCGCTCGTGCAGACGTTTTGTGGCGTCTCATTGCCCAAGACCGAGTCGCTGACCGACTGGTCGCGCCGCCCGCTGACTGATAAGCAGGTCGAGTACGCGATCGATGACGTCAAGTACCTGATTGTCGCCTATACCGAGATGATGAGTCGCCTGCGCGAGCTGGGCCGGGTGGACTGGGTGCTCGACGAGTTGCGTCCGCTGGCCGACGAGTCGCACTACCGCGCCGACCGCCATGAGGCATTCCGCAAGGTCAAGCGCATCAACTCGTGTAGCCGCCATCAGCTGGGTATCGCGCGCGAGCTTGCCGCTTGGCGCGAGGACCGCGCCGAGCGCCGCAACATCCCGCGCAAGTGGGTCATGTCCGACGATACGCTGCTGGCCCTGGTTAAACGTAATCCCGTTCGTGTTGAGGAGTTCCGCAGCATTCGCGGTACCGACCAGCTGGGGGAGCGCGACGTGGACGGCGCGCTCATGGCCATTAAGCGCGGTGCGAGCTGCCCACACGATCGCCTGCCGCTCATGGTGCGCGGGCACCGTCAGATTTCGCCGGAGTTGGAGAGCGTGACGGACCTGATGTATGCGCTCATTCGCCTGGTTGCCGAGCGCTCGGGCGTGGCGACCTCGGTCATTGCCTCGCGCGATGACCTGGCCGACTATATTGAGCATCCCGAGCAGAGCCCCCTGCGCGAAGGCTGGCGCTTTGAGCTCGTGGGCTCGCGCCTGGACGATCTGCTCTCGGGCAACATGGGACTCACCGTGAAGGACGGAAAGATTGAGTTGTTATAGGGAAGCCTAGTCGGCTGAGTGGGTAGAATGCCTCCAACGTGTAACTCGATTCGGAGGAATTCGCATGCCTTATTACTATGGATATGGCTTTGGCATTGACCCGCTGTACCTGCTGGTTGTTCTTGTCTGCACGGTGCTTGGCCTTGCCGCGCAGAGCTATATCAACTCGACGTACAAGACGTGGTCTAAGGTTCGCTCGGACGGCGATACGGGTGCCACGGTCGCTCGCCGCATGCTCGACGCCAACGGTTGTAGCGCCGTGGGCATCAAGGGCGTTGCCGGCGAGCTCACCGATCATTACAACCCGCAGGACAACAACCTGTATCTGTCGGATGCCAACCGTTCGGGCGGGTCGGTCGCAAGTGTTGCCGTCGCCTGCCACGAGGCGGGCCATGCCGCCCAGCGCCAAAGCGGTTACGCCATGATGAAGGTACGTACCGCTTTGGTCCCCGTCGTCAACTTTACCCAGAACACCTGGACGATCGTGCTGCTCATGGGCCTGTTCATGAACATCGCGGGGCTCACGACCCTCGCGCTGGTCTTCTTCTCGTTTAGCGTGCTGTTCCAGCTGGTTACGCTGCCGGTCGAGATCGATGCCAGTCGCCGCGCCGTGGCGTATATCGAACAGTCGGGCATGAGTTCCAAGCAGGTCAACGGCGCCAAGAAGGTGCTGACGGCAGCCGCGCTTACCTATGTGGCCGCAGCGCTCACTTCGATCATTCAACTGCTCTACCTGATGGCTCGCTACAACAGAAATTCCAACCGATAACAAATAGGATGATGGCTCGCTACAACAGAAATTCCAACCGATAACAAATAGGACAGGCAGGCGCCGCGGGGATTCGTGTCCTCGCGGCGCTGTACTATGTGTTGGACTTAAATTTGCACGGGGCCGGAGCCCTTGTGCACGATGACGAAAGGGGGCTGCGTGGCAGGCTGGAACCTAACCGGCAATGCCGTTTCCGCCGAGTTCGACGGTTCGGACGATCAGGAGCGCAAAGAGCTTAGCGTGAGCCAAGCGGTGGAGATCGCCGCCGGCGCGCTCGATGCCATTCCGCAGCTGAGCGTTTTGGGCGAGGTCACGGGTTTTCGTGGTCCCAATGCCCGAAGCGGCCACTGCTACTTCCAAATCAAGGACGACTCGGCGGCCGTCGACTGCATCATCTGGAAGGGCGCCTACCTTAAGCGCACCTTCGATCTGCGCGACGGCATGCAGGTGAGCTTTAAGGGCAGCTTCAACCTCTACAAGCCCACGGGTCGTATGAGCTTTGTCGCTCGCTCATTCTCGCTGGCGGGGGAGGGTCTGCTGCGTCAACAAGTGGCGCAACTGGCCGAAAAGCTGCGTCGCGAGGGCCTGATGGACGAGGCGCGCAAACGTCACATTCCGGTGTTTTGCTCGCGTGTGGCGGTCGTCACCTCGCTTTCGGGCGCCGTAATCGACGACGTCAAGCGTACGCTGCGCCGTCGCAACCCGCTCGTCGAGCTTGTCTGCGTGGGCGCAAAGGTCCAGGGCGAGGGTGCACCGGCAGAGCTTATTGAAGGCTTGCGCCGCGCCGCTGCCATTACACCGGCGCCCGATTGCATTTTGCTCGTGCGTGGCGGCGGTTCCTTTGAGGACCTCATGACCTTTAACGACGAGGAGCTTGCCCGCGCGGTGGCAGCCTGTCCCGTGCCTGTGGTGACGGGCATTGGGCATGAGCCCGATACCTCGATCTGCGACATGGTGAGCGACCGTCGCGCCTCCACGCCAACGGCAGCGGCAGAATCGGTGGCGCCGGCTATGACGGAGCTGGCCGATGTGCTCGAGACACGTCATCAGCGTCTGAGTGCTGCGATGGCATCGATGATCGGGTCAGATCAGGTCGATCTGGAAATGCTCGACCAGCGCGGTCGTCGTGCCTGGGACACCTATACGGCTCGTCTGGGCGACGCGCTCGATGCGGCCGCGTGCCGCCCGTGCCTCAACGATCCAACGTTTATGGTCGAGCGTCGCGAGTCCGAGCTTGCCCTGACGGCCGATCGTCTGTCCGGCGCCATAACGCGTTCGGTTGGGGCCTTCCGCTCCAACTTCGAGCGTCTGCCCGAGCGCTTGATCGCAAGCACCTCGGGGCTCGATGGCAAGCGCCATGCGCTCACGCTCGCGAGCTCCCGTCTGGAGCATCAGGGGCGCACGATGCTCAGCAAGCCCGCGTCCGATCTGGGCCGAGCTGCCGCGTCGCTCGATGCCCTGTCGCCGCTTAAGGTACTTGCCCGCGGTTACTCCATCGCGTACAGCGATGATGGCGTGGCTACGAACGCCAAGACCTTTAAGCCCGGCGACGCCATTCGCGTGCGCATGGCGGACGGTAACGTGTCGGCAACCGTCAACGCGGTCGAGTAGGCCGCGTTTCATAGCGATAAACCTTTAGGAAAGGAAACAGATATGGCAGAGAAGACCCCGGTCGAGCAGCTTACGTACAAGCAGGCCTCGCAGGAGCTGGAGCTCATCATCCGCAGCCTGGAGTCGGGCGACATGGAGCTCGAGGAGTCGCTCGAGAGCTACACCCGCGGCGTCGAGCTCCTCAAGAGCCTACGCACCCGCCTGTCCGATGCCGAGCAGAAGGTCTCGGTGCTCCTTAAGGACGTCGACGGCAACGACGTGCTCGCCGACGGCGAGGCCGCCAACACCGACGACAACCTTTCATTCTAACCATCTCGCAGCCTACTTTGGGGTAGTCTTTTGGGACGGGGCTTTTTTGACTACCCTTGCGCGACGGCTTGCCAAGTGTTTGCGCTTGCGAAAAAGTAGTCAAAAAAGCCCCGTCCCAAAAAGACTACCTTGGTCTGTGAGAAAGGAACCAACCATGTGTGATTGCATCTTCTGCAAAATTGCCAACCACGAGATCCCCTCGACCGTTGTCTATGAGGACGATCAGGTCATCGCCTTCGACGACCTCAACCCCCAGGCACCGGTCCACACGCTCGTGATTCCCAAGAAGCACTACAGCGACATCGCCGACAACGTGCCTGCCGAGACCATGGGCGCCATGGCTCACGCCATCCAGGAGGTCGCCAAGGCCAAGGGTCTGGAGGACGGCTTCCGCGTCATCTCCAACAAGGGCGTCAACGCCGGCCAGACCGTCATGCACTTCCACATGCATGTCCTCGGCGGCAAGAACCTGGGCGAGAACCTCATCTGAGGACGCACAGCCCGTCGCCTTGGCTGCCTTTGGAGTAACCTATGCAGCTTTCTCAACTCGAATACCTTCAAGCGGTAGCGAACTACGGCGGCGTGCGCAAAGCGGCTCGCGCCGTTCACGTGAGCCCACAGGCCGTTTCGTCGGCAATCAAAAAGTTGGAATCTGAGTATCAGATTGTTTTGCTCGACCGATCGGCGGGGGAGGCTGTTTTGTCTCCGGCGGGCAGAGAATTTGCGCGTCGTGCACGCGTGATCCTGGCACAAGTCGACGATCTCAAAAAGTACGCTCAATCGGGGAACGGCGGCGTTTCGCCCGACGGCCACTTCCGTCTTTACGCCCCCTGTCTTCACGGGCGGGGGCGTCTTTTTTCCGAAAACTGGTACGACTCGTTTGAAAGCTCGCACCCCCAGATTCACCTTGATGTTTGGCATCAGCCAACGGCCACATGCTTTGAATCACTTGTGCTTGGCATTTCGGATGCGGCCATCTCATTTGAGGAACCAAGGGATAGTGTCCTTTCTTCGAAATACTTGGGTGAAAAGGAGCTCAAGGTTCTTTCGTGCCCAGCGGGTCATCGATCTGTGGGTGCTATGACCGTTCGTGAGTTACTGGGCGGCAGGTTAGCTGTTCCCATTAATTTGTCGCCCTGTCTCAATGCAATCAATCAATCAATGTCCCGAAGCTCAGCTGGTTAATTTCCGTTTCCGCGACGTCGAATACGGAAACAGGGCGCAGACTGAGTTTCTTCAAGCCGGGGGATTGATATTGGGTTTTTCTGGCTCTTCTCTCGCATCGGATGGATCGGAAGTGAGCGAGTGCTCCATTGAAGCCTCACATGACGTAGCCTTGCCCATCTACTTTTGCTATCGACAAAATGCCTGGACCGATCGACACCAGACGGTATTTCTTCACCTATTGCGTTATCTCGCTTCGTGAGGTCATTTGGCCTCGTGGCGTCAAGTGAATGTTGACGCCTTGTAACACATGGCTGACGGCTCTGCCCTCATGCTTTTCCAAGATTTCGGTTTGGGTTATTGGCTCTTGGAGGGCGGAGCATGAACAATCGTACGATTTTGCTTTATATGACGTTCGTTTTTCTGTCGAACTTCAGCACCATTTTGTATTTTCTGACGGTTTACCTTGAATTCGTCGGATTCTCGATGGTGGCGATTTCTAGCATGATGATTGCATATCAAGTGAGCAAGTTCATCCTTGAAGTTCCCACTGGCTATATTGCCGATAGGTTTGGACGAAAGACAAGTGGTCTCGTTGGCGTCGTGGGGATGCTTGGATACTATGTCGCCCTGCTTCTCGTCCGTTCTCCTCTGCTTTTAATCGGCGCGTTTGCTCTCAAAGGTTTTGCCGTTGCATGTATGAGCGGATCCATAGAAGCGATTTACATTGACAGCGTCTCTCAGGACCAGCTCGTAAGACTTAATGTCGTTGAGCGATTCATCTTCTATGCGTCTTATGCCCTCTCCGCTTGTGTGGGCGGTTTCATTTCGTCCGCTGGCGCGTATCTCATTGGGCTTTCGGTCGATATCATCGCAATGGTGCTGACATTGGTTGTCGTTGTCTGTATTCCTGAGGTGAGAAGAGAGGGCACCGCGGTGACACCTGAGCATGGAATTAGCCCGAAGATGATCGGTGCTGCTATTGCGGGTAATGGCATTCTTCGGTCAGCGTTCATCATGGACTGTTCTCAAGCATTTGCTTTTGTCGCCCTGGAAGACTTTTTCTCACTGTTGCTTGCGGGTCGCGGAATGAATGCCGTCGCTTCGGGTGTGATCATTGCGGTCCAGCTCCTTGCCTCGGCCTCCATGGGGCTTATTGTGCCCAGTGTGATTGCTCATGTCGACAAGGGCCGTTTTGCGCGTATTTGCGGCATCGTGCGCCTTTCCCTGACTGCTCTATTTTTGATTCCCTTTACTCCGGTCTATTTGCTGCCCGTGTTCTATGTGTTGCAGACGGTCGCCTACTCGTTATTTGCTCCAATTAAATACTCAATTTTTCAAAATGCTGTCGATTCATCGATGCGCTGTTCACTGATTTCGGTTCAAAGCCAGATGGTGGCGGTGGGTGCTGTTCTTTTCTATCTGCTCAACTCTGTGCTGAGCAGCATCGCGGGCATTCGAGTCATATTGCTTGTAGCGCTCGGGATATCTTCTTTGGTGTATATCCCCGCGCTCTTTCGTCTTACAAGTCAAAGGCCATGAGTATTTGGGCACCGATAACTTATATATCAACGCAATAAACCCGAGCGTGAGGGCGTTTGGGTTTATTATTGAAGCGTATGTAACCTGGCGGCGCCACACCGCCTGTTAGTAGGGAGACACATGAACGTTCTGGTCGTCAACGCAGGATCTTCGACCCTTAAGTATCAGGTCATCGATACCAAGTCCCACAAGGTGTCCGCAAAGGGCTCCTGCGAGCGCGTCTGCTTTACCGGCGGTACCTTCACCCACGCTGCAAACGGTTCCAAGAAGGTGACCGAGAACATCGAGTTCCCCGATCACAAGGTCGCCATCGAGGTCGTTCTGAAGGACCTCGAGGCCAACGGCGTCAAGATCGAGGGCATCGGCCACCGTATCGTTCAGGGCGGTTGGTACTTCGGCGATTCCTCCCTCGTCGACGAGGACGTCCTCGCCAAGATCCGCGAGGTCGCTCCGCTCGCCCCGCTGCACAACAACCCCGAGGCCAACGTTATCGAGTACTGCCTGGAGCAGTATCCCGACCTGCCCAACGTCACGGTCTACGACACTGCTTTCCACTTCAATATGCCCGAGGTCGCCAAGACCTACGCCCTGCCCAAAGACGTCTGCGACAAGCTGCACATCCGTAAGTACGGCGCCCACGGCACCAGCTACCGCTACATCTCCAAGAAGGTTGCCGAGATGACCAACGGCGAGGCTCGCAAGGTCGTCGTGTGCCACATCGGTTCCGGTGCTTCCCTGTGCGCCATCGAGGACGGCAAGTGCATGGACACCACCATGGGCTTGACCCCGCTCGACGGTGTCATGATGGGCACCCGCTGCGGCTCCATCGACCCTGCTACCGTGTGCTACCTGCAGCGCGAAGGCGGCTACACCTTCGACGAGGTCGACGAGATGATGAACAAGAAGTCCGGCCTTTTGGCTGTGACCGGCGGCAAGACCAACGACTGCCGCAACGTTGAGGAGCTCGCCGCTGCCGGCGACCCCGAGGCCCAGCTCGCCTTCGACATGTTCGTCTACAAGATTGCCGCCAAGGCCGCCGAGATGGCCACTTCCATGTGCGGCATGGACACCCTGGTCTTTACCGCCGGCATCGGCGAGCACGCTCCGGCCGTTCGCGCTGGCGTGGCCGACCGTCTGGCCTTTATGGGCGTCAAGATGGACCATGCCCGCAACGCCCTGCGCGGCGACGGCGCTTGGTGCCTGTCCGCCAAGGATTCCAAGGTCAAGATCTTCGTCATCCCCACGGATGAGGAGTTCATGATCGCCTCCGACGTCGAGCGCATCGTCAGCGGCAAGTAATTGATGCAAGGGGAGGGGACTGGATGGCCTTGTGCCGTTCAGCCCCCTTTTATGCTCTTTGGGCGAAGAGCTTAATAGATATTTATTGAATTCTGATAACTTCTTATTAAAGGTACGGCCGTCTTATAGGTTTGCCGACCGTACTGTAATCACGAAGGAGTCTCATGAACGTACTTGTTGTCAACGCCGGCAGCTCAAGCCTTAAATATCAGCTTCTGGATACCGATACCCGCGAGGTTTTCGCCAAGGGCAACTGCGAGCGTATCGGCTCGGACATGGGTATCTTTGGCCACTCCGAGAACGGTGGCGCCAAGCAGACCGAGGAGGTTCCCTTCCCCGATCATCGCTCTGCTATCGCTCGCGTGCTCGAGGAGCTCGAGAAGACCGACTTTACGATCGATGGCATTGGGCATCGTATCGTTCAGGGCGGCTGGCACTTCGATGATTCCGCAGTTGTTGACGACGAGGTCATGGCTAAGATCCTTGAGGTGGCCCCGCTCGCCCCGCTGCACAATTACGGCGAGGCCGCAGCAATCGAGTATTGCCGCGAGAAGTATCCGGAGCTGCCCAACGTCGCCGTCTTCGATACCTCGTTCCACATGACCATGCCCGAGGTCGCCTACACCTACGCGCTGCCCAAGGACGTGTGCGACAAGTACCACGTGCGAAAGTACGGTGCCCACGGTACGAGCCACCGCTACGAGTGGATGATGGCAAAGGAGATTCTGGGCTCGTGCTGCCACCGTCTGCTTTCGTGCCATCTGGGCAACGGCGCTTCGCTCGCCGCCATTGAGGACGGCGTTTGCCGCGACACCACGATGGGGCTCACGCCGCTCGACGGCCTGATGATGGGCACCCGTTGTGGTTCCATTGACCCTGCCACCGTGTGCTACCTCCAGCGCGAGGGCGGCTACAGCTACCAGGAAGTCGACGACATGATGAACAAGCAGTCTGGTCTGCTTGCCATCTCGGGCATCTCCAACGACGCCCGCGACATCCGTACACGCGCCTCCGAGGGCGACGAGCGCTGCCTGCTCGCCTTCGATATGTTCGCCTACAAGGCTATGCAGCAGGCCGGTTCCATGATTGCCTCTATGGCGGGCGTGGATACCATCACCTTTACCGCCGGCATCGGCGAGAACGACTGGTCGATCCGCAAGGCCTTCTGCGACTGCTTCGAGTGGCTGGGCGTGCGCATCGACAACAACAGGAACCGCGAGGCCGTGGGTAACGGCCCGCAGGTCATCAGCGCCGCCGGCTCTTCCGTCACGGTCATGGTCATCCCCACCGACGAGGAATACATGATCGCCCACGACGTCGAGCGTCTGACCAAGAACAGCTAACGCATTCGTCTGTAATTGAAAAAAGGCCTCCAGAGCAACAGCTCCGGAGGCCTTTTTGCTAGCAAGCGGAAATCCGAGTCCCAAAGTGATTGCCACCAGCAACGCCTGCGCTCCCAGCAACGACACCCATCCGTTCAGATTTTCAGCCCCAATTCGTAGCCAAGCCGCCGTCCACTCCAGATTCCCTGAGCACCACGTAGCGGCAGGGACCCTACAGGGTAAAGCTCTGAAAACAATCCGCAAGGCGCGAGAAGCCCCGCCGCACGTAGTGCGCAGCGGGGCTTCTCGCATGCCTGAGGACGTTTTCAGAGCTTTACCCTGTAGGGTCCCGAGCGGATCAGTACGCTACTCAGCCATCTGAGCCTGGACGGCGGTGATGGCCACGACACCCACGATGTCGTCGGCAGAGCAGCCGCGCGAAAGGTCGTTAACCGGCTTGGCGATGCCCTGCAGGATGGGGCCGTAGGCGTCGGCGCCGGCGAAGCGCTGGACCAGCTTGTAGCCGATGTTGCCGGCCTCGAGGTCGGGGAATACGAGCACGTTGGCCTTGCCGGCGACAGAGGAGCCGGGAGCCTTGAGCTGGGCGACGGTGGGGACGATGGCAGCATCGAGCTGCAGGTCACCGTCGATGGCGAGCTCGGGAGCCTTCTCCTTGCAGAACTTCACGGCCTCCTGGACCTTCTTGGCGACCTCGCCACCGGCGGAACCCATGGTGGAGTAGGAGAGCATGGCCACGTGCGGCTCAACGTTGCCCATGAAGGTGGACCAGGAGTGAGCGGAGGCGATGGCGATCTCGGAGAGTTCGTCGGAGGACGGGTTGATATTGAGACCACAGTCGGCGAAGATCAGCGTGCCGTCGGTGCCGAACTGCGGGGTGTCGGTGCACATCACGAAGAAGGCCGAGACCAGCTTGGTGCCCGGGGCGGTTTTGAGGATCTGCAGCGCGGGGCGCAGGGTGTCGGCGGTGGAGTGGCAGGCGCCGGAGACCAGGCCGTCGGCATCGCCCATCTTGACCATCATGGTGCCAAAGTAGGTGGCGTCCATCACCTGGGCGCGAGCCTGCTCGATGGTAACGCCCTTCTTGGCGCGGAGCTCGGCAAACTTCTGTGCGTACTCCTCGTGCTTCTCGGCATTGCGTGGGTCGATAACGGTAGCGCCGGGAACGTTGATCTCGTCGGGGTTGCCCAGGATGACGATCTTTGCCAGGCCCTCCTCGATGATTTTGGTGGCCGCGACGATAGTGCGCGGATCCTCGCCCTCGGGCAGGACGATCGTCTTAAGGTCGGCCTTGGCGGCAGACTTCATACGGTTTAGGAAATCACTCATGTTACTCCTTACAAGCGTTTCGCTAAGCTCCAGGCGCCCGGCTGTTCACGAATAAACCCGCTGCTAGCGGGTCTACCTTTCAATTATGTTCGCCGCTGTGCTTGAGCTTTCCTTGTGTGGCAAGCTCATTATAGGACGCATTAGCGCTATAATCGCTCTGATAAATATGTCTCGAAGAATGTTCGAGAAAAGCCCAGCTAACGAGCCCGTGGCTTTTGACAAGGAGTATCGATGCAGATTACCTCAGGCCTGCCTGAAGGCTTTAACGCCGGCGCGTACGACATGATTGTCGTCGGTGCCGGATATGCCGGTGCCGTTTGTGCCCGCCGTCTTGCCGAGACCATCGGCTATCGTGTTGCCGTTTTGGAGCGCCGTAGCCACATTGCGGGCAATGCCTATGACTGCACTGACGAGGCCGGAATCCTGATCCACGAGTACGGTCCGCATATCTATCACACTTTTAACGAGCGCGTGCACAATTTCCTGTCGCGCTTTACCAAGTGGACGGATTATCAGCACAAGGTGCTCGCCAACATCAACGGTACCCTTATGCCCGTGCCCTTCAACCATGCGAGTCTCAAGCTCGCCTTTGGTGACGAGCGCGGCGAGGAGCTGTATCAGAAGCTCGTGGAGACCTTTGGCAAGGATGTCAAGGTGCCCATTATGGAGCTTCGTAAGAAGAACGACCCCGACTTGGCCGAGGTCGCCGATTATGTCTACGAGAACGTCTTTTTGCATTACACCATGAAGCAGTGGGGCCAGACGCCCGATCAGATCGACCCCTCGATCACCGGCCGCGTTCCCGTCTTTGTGGGTGATGATGACCGCTACTTCCCGCAAGCTCCCTTCCAGGGCATGCCGCAGGAGGGCTACACGGCGCTCTTTGAGCACATGCTCGACCACGACCTAATCGACGTGTTCTGCGACGTGGACGCCCGCGATCTCTTTGAGATCGACGAGACTACCGTCAAGATCGACGGCAAGGTCTATGGCGGCGAGATCGTCTACACCGGTCCACTCGACGAGCTGTTCAACCTCGACCTGGGCGCGCTGCCGTACCGCACGCTCGATATGAAGTTCGAGACGCTCGATATGGACCAGTTCCAGCCCGTGGGCACCGTCAACTACACCACGAGCGAGGACTACACGCGCATTACCGAGTTCAAGAACATGACCGGTCAGATCCTGCCCGGCAAGACCACCATCATGAAGGAGTATTCCAAGGCCTATACGCCCGGCTCGGGCGAGACGCCGTACTACGCCATTCTTGAGCCCGAGAACCGTGAGCTCTATGAGCGCTATCTTGAGCGCGTCCAGAACCTGACGAACTTCCACCCGGTGGGTCGTCTGGCCGAGTATCGTTACTACGATATGGACGCTGTGACCAATTCCGCCCTCGATCTTTCGGATGAGATTATCGCCTGCCATGCATAAAGTCATAACATTCGGTATTCCCTCGTATAACGCCGCCAAGGACATGGACCATTGCATCACCTCCATCTTGGAGGGGAGCAATTACGCCACCGATATCGAGATTATCGTAGTGGACGACGGCTCCAAGGACGAGACGGCCGATAAGGCCGACGAGTGGGAGGCACGTTATCCCGGTATCATTCGCGCGGTGCACCAGGAGAACGGCGGCCACGGTATTGCCGTCCTTTCGGGTCTGCGCGAGGCACAGGGCACCTACTACAAGGTCGTCGACTCGGATGACTGGCTCGATGCTGCGGCTCTTTCGACTATGCTGTCGATTCTGCGTGGCTTTGAAGAGCGTGACCAGCGCGTTGACCTGTTTATCTCGAACTACGTGTACGAGAAGGTTTACGAGGGCACGCATACCGCTATTGGCTACAAATTTGCCCTGCCGCGCAAAAAGATCTTTTCCTGGGATCAGATCGGTCATTTCCGCCTGGACCAGAACCTACTCATGCACAGCCTGTGCTATCGCACGGATGTGCTGCGCGAGTCCAACCTTCCCATGCCGCCGCACACGTTCTATGTGGACAACATCTACGCCTACGTGCCGCTGCCGCGTTGCAAGACCATGTACTACGCCGACATCGACCTCTATCGCTACTTTATCGGTCGCGAGGGCCAGAGTGTCAACGAGGCCACGATGGTCAAGCGTCTGGACCAGCAGTTCCGTGTGACGCGCATCATGATGGAGTCGTACCACCTGTACAGCGATGTTGAGTCGTCGCGTCTGCGCTCGTACATGATGGGCTATTTCACCATGATGATGGCGATCTGCTCGGTGCTCACCAAGCTTTCCAAGGAAGATTGCGCCGACGAGCGCCTAAAGACGCTGTGGAATGATTTGAAGGCCTACGACGAGCGCATGTATCGTCGTGCCCGCTACGGCGTGGTCGGGTTCTTCACCAATCTGCGCGGACGGGCCGGAGACAAAACCACACTCGGCCTATACCGTCTTGCCTCAAAGATCTTCAAATTCAACTAGCTGCCGAGTAATCGCTGCTGATAGGTTGACTGGGCCCCTTGGCCTTTAGTTTGCTACTGCGAACAGTCCTGCTCGCACGGAAAGCACATTAAGTGCTTTCCGGCTCGTGCGGAACTTGTATCAAACTAAAGGCCAAGGGGCCTCTGCTATAAGAATCGATTGTCAGGTTATTTGAATTTGAAGATCTTCGACGCGCGGTACACAGGGGCCTGGGCTGAAAAAATATTAGTTGGTAGTCGGTCGAGTGAGATTACTTCGCAGCACCTGGGATTCCGTGGGAGGTTTTGGCGGTTTTGGCTCCGTTTACGATGGCGGTTTCCAGGGCCCTTACGGCGAGCATGCCCAGCAGGTCTAGGGGAACGGCGGCGCTTGCCTGGGCGCCCAGTTTGCCGCTGGCGAGGGTGTAGATGGTGTCGCCGTCGTTGGTGGTGTGTGTGGGGCGGATGGCGTGTGCGTAGGCGTCTGCGGCCATCTGGGAGACCTTGGTGGCTTGTGCCTTAGTGAGTTCCACGTTGGTGACGATGCAGCTGATGGTGGTGTTGGTGCGGTCGAGCGGCATCTGCATGGATCCGGCGGCGGCAAAGGCTGCGAGTTCCATGTCGACGATCTGGTCGCTATCGGCTGCGGCGCGCATGCCGGCGACCCACTCGCCGGTGAAGGGGTCGACAACGTTGCCGCAGGCGTTGACCGAGACCACGGCGCCCACCTTGATGGGGCCGAGTGCCACGGCGGCAGCTCCAAGGCCGGCCTTCATGCAGGTGGCAGGCCCCATGAGCTTACCCACGGTAGCGCCCGTGCCGGCGCCCACGTTGCCCTGTTCGAGCTTGGTGGGGGTGTTGTCGAGTGCTTCGCGCACGGCGGCGATGCCGGCCTCAATGTCGGGGCGAACGATGGGGTTACCAAAGGCGAGGTCGAAGATACAGCTGGAGCACACGATGGGCACCTGCGTGGGGCCGACGGGAAGGCCGATGCCGCGGCTCTCAAGCTCGCGAGCGACGCCGCTTGCAGCCTCGAGGCCAAAGGCCGATCCACCCGAAAGGCAGACGGCGTGGACCTTGTCGACGGTGTTCTCGGGTCGCAGCAGGTCGGTTTCGCGCGATGCTGGAGCACCGCCGCGAACGTCAACGCCGCCGGTGGCGCCCTCGGGTGCCACGATTACGGTGCAACCGGTGCCGGCCTCCTCGTCCGTATAGTTGCCATAGCAAAAGCCATCGACATCGCAGACGTCAATGGCCTCGAGCAGTGTATCCATGTTTAACTCCTATCGGTTTTCCGCCGCGCCTTGTGCCCGGTCGGGATCCGTACGGTACGCCAAAATTGTAGGCGCTGGGGAATACCCAGCGCCAGATGCAATTACGAGAGTTTTTGAATCGCGCGCGCGACGCGGGCGATGGGTAGGCCCACCACGTTATAGAAGTCGCCCGAAATATCGTGCACGAGCATGCGTCCGCCTGTGCCCTGAATGCCGTAGGCGCCGGCCTTGTCCATGGGCTCACCCGAGGCGACGTAGCGCTCGATCTGCTCGTCGGTGAGCTCGTAGAACGTCACGTCGGTCACATCGACAAAGGACAGGCTCTCGGCGGCATGCGGGGCGGCCGTATTGCCTGCCTTAACGATGCAGACGCCGGTTGCGACCTGGTGCGTGCGGCCCGAAAGCTCACGGAGCATGGTGCGCGCCTCGTCCTCGGTTGCCGGCTTGCCCAGAATCTTGCCGTCAAAGGTGACGATGGTGTCGGCCGCGACCGTTAGCTCATTGGGCTCGGCATGCTCGGCGGCAACGGCGGCGGCTTTTGCGCGTGCTAAGCGTTCAACGAGCGTAAGCGGGGCCTCGCCATCAAACGGCGTTTCGTCGATATCGGCAGGAATGATGCGAATGTCATAGTCCGCCTCGCGCATCAACTCGATGCGGCGCGGTGATTGCGAAGCCAAAATCATAGCTGAATGCCCTCGGCGACTTTCTCGACGGCCTTGTCGCCGGCGAGCGTGCGCAGCAGCTCAAGCGCAAAGGGGAGCGACTGGGCCATGCCGCTAGCGGTGATGATGTTGCCGTCTTGCGTAACCTTCTCGCCGGTATAGGCGCCTTCGGGGAAGCTTTTCTCAAAGCCAGGGAAGCACGTGGCATGGCGCCCCTCGAGCAGGTCGAGCTCGCCCAGGATAAACGGGGCGGCGCAGATGGCGGCGACGTGCTTGGTCGCGGCGAACTCGCAGACTACGTCGCAGACGCGCTGATCTGCGCGCAGGTTGGTGGCACCGGGCAGGCCGCCGGGCAGCACGACGCAGTCGTACTCGTCAAAGTTGATCTCATCAAAGAGTGCATCGCAGGTCACGGGGATCTGCAGCGAGCTTACGACCTCACGCGTGGGCATAATCGAGACGAGCGTGGCACGCACGCCGCCGCGACGCATAACATCGACCATGGTCAAGCATTCAATAGTTTCAAAGCCATCGGCGGCGAGAACGGCAACGCTGGGCATGAGGGTTCCTTTCATAGGCGGCATACAATTAGCCGTCTTATACCCCGAAGACCTCCGCTTGCCACGCTCGATTTCCCAATGATTTTCTGAGCAATGATTAAGCGGCTAGTTGCGCTTGAGGTGGACGACCGTTTCGCAGTGGAAGGTTTGCGGGAATAGGTCGACCGGTGTGATCTTGATGGGAGAGAAAGTGCCTTCCTCGACAAAGCGTTTAAGATCGCGCGCCAGGGTGGCCGGGTCGCAGCTCACATAGGCGACATCGCGAGCGCTTGTGCTGGCGATGAGGTCGATGGCCTCAGGCGCTAGGCCTGCACGCGGCGGGTCGACTACTAGGACATCGGCGTCCTGGTCGGGGAACTCGCGCACCGCGTCTCCGCCAATGACGTCGACGTTATCAAGCTTGTTGATTTCCAGGTTACGGCGTAGATCGCGCACGGCGGGGCCGTAGGCCTCGACGGCAGCGACAAAGTCGCAGCGGCGGGCGAGCGGCAGGGTAAAGGTGCCGGCACCGCAGTACAGGTCCACGGCAAGCTCGTCTTCCTGCGGATCGAGCGCCTCCATGACAAGCTCGATCAAAATCTCGGCACCCTTGGTGTTGACCTGGAAAAAAGACGGGGCAGACAAGCGCATCTGACCCTCGGCGATATTCTCGGTCCATGAGCCCTCTCCGGCGAGCATTTCGACCTTGGAGACACGGCGGGCCTTCTTTTCGCCCTTGCTCATCACGCGCACGATGCTCGTGGGGTGTGCGGCGTCTGCCAGCACGCGGGAGACCTGCGAGCGCGGGAAGGAGCCCGTAGGCGTCCAGAGAGCGACCTCGAGCGCCTTGGTGCGGCGCGAGGCGCGAATGCCCACGCGCTCGAGGCCCAGGTCGTGGCTGCCGCTCAGATAGTTGAGCGCGCCGACGACCGATTTGAGCGCCTTCGGGAAGCGCTTATCGAACAGCGGGCACGTATCGACGGTCACGATTTTGCTGGGGTCGACACCGTGCATGCCAAGGCGCACGCGACCGTTGACGACGGTCGGTTCGAGCTCGATTTTATTGCGGTAGCCCCAGTCGTCCTTGGTGTGGCAGATGGGCTGTACCAACTCATCGACCTGCTCAGGAGCGAACTTGCCGATGCGCTCGAGCGTGGAGCGCAGGTTTTGCTCCTTGGCGGCGAGCTGTGCCGTGCGTGAGAGATTGCCCCACGAGCAGCCGCCGCAGATGCCCACGAAGGGGCAGGGAGGCTGAATGCGATCGGGGCTTGGCTCCAGAATCTCGGTGGTGCGGGCGCGCATGAACGACTTGCCGTCCTGTACGACCTCGGCCTCGACGATGTCGCCTGCCACGGCACCCTGCACAAAGACGGCCTTGCCGTTGTCGGCGTGCGCCAGCCCGTCGGCGCCGTAGGTCATCGATTCTATAGTGAGCTTCATATTCCTGCCTGTCATTCGCGTTGTTGTTCGCACCATGGTAGCAGGGAAAAGCGCCCCGCATCCGAGGCTTTCCTCAAATGCGGGGCGCTTCTACAAACTGCTTCTACAAACGACTATTTCGTCTTGCCGGTAATGAGCGTCTTAAGACCCAGGCCGATCAGGCCCAGACCCATGCGCACGCGGCCGGGGCGATGGCGCTCGATGGCCTTGGTCTTGCCAGCGGGCTTATCGCGACGGGCACTCGTCTCGGGTGCGGGCTTGGTGACCTGAGGCTCGGGCCGAGGTACAGGTGCAGGCTCGGGCTCAATGACGGTCGCCTGGACCTTCTGAACCTCGGGTGCGGCCGGCTGCGGCTCAGGAGCAGGGGCGGGCTTTGCCTCGGCGGCGGGCCCCGGAGTCGCGGTAGCGGGCGCGGGCGCTTTCTCCACGGCGGGCTCTGCGGCAGCCTCGGGCTCATTCACCGGGGGAGCGGCAACCGCTTTCGGTTTGGCAGCTGCCCCATGTTCAACCTCGGCCTGAATAGCCTCCTCGGCTACGCGTTCCTTCTCCTGTGCGCGCTGTTGCGCGGCGGCCTCGGCGTTGCGATAGGCGCGCTCCAGCAGAGCCTCCTGCGAGTTGAAGGGTTTCTCACCCTCTGCACGCTCCACGGGGACCCAGGTGCCGTCGCTCGTGAGGCTGCGGGCCTTCACGTTGTCCCGCAGCTGCATGCCCATGTACTCGTGTACCAGGGCGCGGCAGGTGGGGTCGAGCACAGGGAAGGCGATCTCCACGCGGTGCTCGGTGTTACGTGTCATCATGTCTGCCGAGCTCAGGTAAATCATGTCCGAGTCCACGCCAAAAGCGTAAACACGGGCGTGCTCCAAAAAGCGTCCGACGATGGAGCGGACATGTACGTTCTCGGTCTTGCCCGGAACACCGGGCTTGAGGCACGAGATGCCGCGGATGATCATGTCTACGCGCACGCCGGCACACGATGCCTCGGCGATCTTGTCGATAACCTCGCGGTCGGTCAGCGAGTTGAGCTTAAAGAACACGCGGGCGGGCTCGCCGGCAAGGGCGCGCTGGATCTCGCGGTCAAGCCCGCGCATGATGAGCGGTTTCAGTCCGACGGGCGCCACACCCAGGAAGCGGTAGTCGCCGCGCAGGTTGCCCAGCGACAGATTGCGGAAGAACAGGTTGGCGTCCTCGCCGATGCCGGGATGGGCTGTCATGAGCATAAAGTCGCTGTAGAGTTTGGCCGTCTTCTCGTTAAAGTTGCCGGTGCCCAAAAGCGTGAGGCGCGTTAGCGCCATGCCCTCGCGATAGGTGAGCTGGCAGATCTTTGAGTGGCATTTAAAGCCCTCGGAACCATAGATGACGGTGCAGCCTGCCTCTTCCAGACGCTCGGCCCACTCGATGTTGTTCTGCTCGTCAAAGCGGGCACGAAGTTCCATGAGCACCGTGACCTCTTTGCCGTTCTCGGCAGCATCGATCAGCGACTCGCACAGGCGGCTCTGCTTGGCCACGCGGTAGAGCGTGATGCGCAGCGAGATGCACTCGGGGTCGTAGGCGGCCTCGTGCACCAGATCCAGGAAGGGGTTCATGGCCTCGTAGGGATAAAAGAGCAGCTTGTCGTGCTGCAGCACCTGCTCGCGGATGGAGCGGGTCATGTCGATGGTGGGATTGGGCTGCGGCCTAAACGGCGTAAAGAGCAGCTCGTTGCGCAGGTGCTCGGGAATCTTGCCCTCAATGCCAAAGACGTAGCCCAGGTCGAGCGGGATATCGCAGGTAAAGACAGAGCGGCGCGAAAGCTCGAGCGCCTTGCGGATAGTCTTGAGCGTCGCCTTCTCGAGCGACCCCGAGACCGCGAGCACTACCGGCTGCAGGCGCAGGCGCTTCTTGAGAATGCGCTTCATGTGCTGGCGGTAGTCCTCTTCCTCTTCGACGCCCTCCCCGTCCGGATCGATGTCGGCGTTGCGGGTGACGCGGATCAGCGCACGATCCAGCGGTTTATAGGAGCCAAAGCAGCTGTCCAGGCAGGCGAGGATGACGTCCTCGAGCAAGATGTAGGAGTAGGTGCCGGTGGGCGAGGGGATCTCGACCACGCGGTTCATCGAGGCGGGAATCTCGATAAGGCCCAGCAGGCTCTCCTCGTCGGTGGCGCCGTCCAGACCACAGGCCAGATAGAGCGCGCCATTGCGTAGGTTGGGGAAGGGGTGGCGAGGATCGATGACCAGCGGCGAGATGACCGGCGACACGTAGGCCTGGAAGTAGCGGGTTACAAAGGTGCGCTCCTCGGGCGTAAGCGAATTGATGCGGGCGCGGTGAACGCCCAAGGTGTCGAGCTTGCCCTCGATGCTCTTAAAGATGGACTCCCAACGGGTAAGGAGCCCGGGCATTTCGGCCATGACAGCATCGACCTGTTCGGAGGCGGTCATATTGCTCTTGTTGTCGACAGGCTGCTTTTTGAGCTCGGCAAGGTCGGACAGGCCACCCACGCGCACCATAAGGAACTCATCGAGGTTGGACTCGAAGATCGAGACGAACTTAAGGCGCTCGAACAGCGGCACGGACTCATCAAAAGCCTCGTCGAGCACACGGTTGTCAAAGCGTAGCCAGCTGAGCTCTCGGTTCTGCGTGTACGAGAAGTCGCGCGGCGGTTTGCGCAGCTTTGCGGCGGCTTGCTTTTTTTCGATTTTGCTCGGCATATGCATCTGTCCGTTCAGTCCCCGCAGGGGACGGTAGCCTAACACTATCCACTATTGTCTCAATTTAGTCGACTTGTGGCACGGACGTATTGTGCGAACGGTATCTTAACCTACTCCTTACGCTGTCAAGGCATGCAACTAACTGCTCAACTCGTTTTGAAAACAATCTATATCCATACTCAACTGATGAGGATGTATGAATAAGAATGATTGCTAGCTGAATATAATCGAATCCAAATTGAATCATGGACAGACGACATATATATGCAGAAAACAGTTTTAGCTATGCAATTCCTAAACATGAAATTATTTGTGCAATCTTGCTCAATTCCTTAGAAAAAAGAACGATTACCTTTGAAAACCTGCTTTAGAGAACTGAAGTGCATCATGGGGGAATCATATGCGATATACCGTTCATCGCACTTTGCTGACCGTTCGGGGGCGAGGTGGAATTGCGGGTGGTTTTTGGATATAACTAGAGCTGTCAGCAAGCAGCGTCCCATACGGAGGGGCGCTGATACATTCGGCCAGTAAGGCCCGAAAGAAAGGTAGGAGGCCATGACGAAAGGTCTGCACGTGCCTTCCGAGATCGGCAAGCTCAGGAAGGTCTGCCTGCACCGTCCCGGCGACGAGCTCCTCAACCTGCCGCCCGACGAGCTCG
>NZ_JBBNNA010000005.1:0-113701 GCF_040098065.1 Collinsella sp. CLA-JM-H32B
CAGCAGGTCAGTGGGTCATCGTCCCGGCGTTCAGCATCAGGGTAGCGCTGCGACGCGGAAATCGCGCGCTGTTGACGCGCCCCCGCAGTGCCCGCTTCCCCCAAGGACAATTATCAGTGCAGGTAGACGAATCGGTCATGATCGGAAAATCCAGATATGGTCGAGGTATACCGATTCATCGTAGTAAACCGGCATAGTTTTGGACGAACGACCCCACACGGATAGCCTCATTGACCCAACAGCCGCAAAATGATCCGTAATCCTTCCGTCCCCTTGGGATCAAAAAGCCCCGCCGGGCCTTGGTAGGCGCGGCGGGGCGGGCAAGCGGCTATGGGCAGCAGGCTTAGAACAAACCGGTGATGTTGCCGTCGTTGTCGACGTCGATGTTCTCGGCCGCGGGAACCTTGGGCAGGCCCGGCATGGTCAGAACGCTGCCGGTCAGCGCGACCACAAAGTGGGCACCGGCGGAAACCTTGAGCTCGCGCACGGTGATGCGGAAGCCCTCGGGAGCGCCCAGCGCCTTGGCGTTGTCGCTAAAGCTGTACTGCGTCTTGGCGACACACACCGGCAGGTTGCCAAAGCCGTTCTCGCGCAGCTCGGCGAGCTGGCGCTTGGCAGCCGGCGTAAAGTCGACGCCGTCGGCGCGGTAAACCTTGGTGGCAACGGCCTCGAGGGCGTCGGCCACATCGGCACCGTCCTCGTAGGCAAACTTGAGCTCACTCGGCTGCTCGATCAGGCGCATGACCTCGTCGGCCAAGTCGAGCGCGCCCTCGCCGCCCTTAGCCCAAACCTCGGACAGTTTAACGTTGACACCGAGCTTCTGGCACTCGGACTCGATGAGCTCGAGCTCGGCCTCGGTGTCCGTCGGGAAGCGGTTGATGGCGACCACGCAGGGCAGACCGTAGACGTTCTGGATGTTGTCGACATGGCGCAGCAGGTTGGGCATGCCGGCCTTGAGGGCCTCGAGGTTCTCCTCGTTGAGGTCGGCCTTGACAACACCGCCGTTGTACTTAAGCGCGCGGGCAGTGGCGACGACCACGACAGCGCTGGGGCGAACGCCCGTCATGCGGCACTTGATGTCGAGGAACTTCTCGGCGCCCAGGTCGGCGCCGAAACCGGCCTCGGTAATCGCAACGTCACCAAAACGCATGGCCATGCGGGTGGCCATGATGGAGTTGCAGCCATGGGCAATATTAGCGAAGGGACCGCCGTGGACAAACGCAGGCGTGCCCTCGAGCGTCTGAACCAGGTTGGGTTTGAGCGCGTCCTTGAGCAGGGCCGCCATGGCACCCTGGGCCTTAAGGTCGCAGGCGCGGACGGGCTCGCCGGCAAAACTGTAGCCGACAACAATCTCGCCCAGGCGCTCCTTGAGGTCATTGATACTCGTGGACAGGCACAGGATTGCCATGACCTCGGAGGCAACAGTGATGTCGAAGCCATCCTCGCGCGGCACTCCCTGGGCCTTGCCGCCAATGCCGTCGATAACATGGCGCAGCTGACGGTCGTTCATGTCGACAACGCGCTTCCAGGTGATGCGCTTAACGTCGATGCCGAGCTGGTTGCCCTGCTGAATATGGTTGTCGAGCATGGCTGCCAGCAGGTTGTTGGCGGCACCGATGGCATGGAAGTCACCGGTAAAGTGCAGGTTGATGTCCTCCATGGGGATGACCTGGGCCCAACCGCCGCCGGCGGCACCGCCCTTCACGCCAAACACGGGGCCGAGCGAAGGCTCGCGCAGGGCCACGGCGCTCTTGACGCCGCGACGACGCAGGCCATCGGCCAGGCCGATGGTCGTGGTAGTCTTGCCCTCGCCTGCGGGCGTGGGATTGATAGCGGTCACGAGGACAAGCTTGGCCTGGTGGTCGGTCGGCTCGTTGAGCAGGGAATAGTCGACCTTTGCCTTGTCGAAGCCATACGGAATCAGATGCTTAACGTCGACGCCGGCGTTCTTGGCCACCTCGGTAATAGGCAGCGGCGTAACAGAACGTGCGATTTCGATGTCAGTAGGCATGGGCGGTCCTTTCGTTACCGGATGAGAAAAAGACCAATCCAGCATAGCACGCGCGCGCAATAGTAAAACGCCCGTAACCGACGAACGGCGATATGTTTACCCGATGCCCAGCGATAGCCTACAGATGCGCTAAAACAAGCCCATTCCTACAGGGTCGGTTCAATACCCAAATGCTCAAAGGTGCGAAGCGTTGCCTGGCGACCCTGCGGTGTGCGAATCATCAAGCCGCACTGCAGCAGATAGGGCTCATAGACATCCTCGAGCGTACCCGGGTCCTCGCCCACCGCACTGGCAAGCGTCGTCAGGCCCACGGCACGGCCGGAAAACGTCTTGGCAAGCGTCTCCAAGATGCGAATGTCCATCCAGTCCAAGCCAAGCTCGTCGATCTCGAAAAACTCGAGCGCCTGACGGCAGATATCGAGCTCGATGGGGCCGTTGCCGCGCACCTGCGCGTAGTCGCGCACGCGCTTAAGCAGACGGTTGGCAAGACGCGGCGTACCGCGCGAGCGCGAGCCGATCTCGAGCGCGCTGGGATGGTCGATCGTCACACCCAGAATGGTCGCCGAGCGTGTCACAATCTGGGCGAGTTCCTCAACGGTGTAGTAGTCCAGGCGATACGAGATGCCAAAACGGTCGCGTAGCGGGCCGGTCAACATGCCCGAGCGAGTCGTTGCCGCCACCAGTGTGAACTTGGGTATATCCAGGCGAATCGAGCGCGCAGCCGGACCCTTGCCGATCACGATATCGAGCGCAAAGTCCTCCATCGCGGGATACAGCACTTCCTCGACCGAGCGGTTGAGGCGGTGGATCTCGTCAATAAACAGCACGTCACCCGGTTGCAGGTTGGTAAGGATGGCCGCCAGGTCACCGGTGCGCGCAATGGCCGGACCGCTCGTCGTCTTGATCTGAGCGCCCAGCTCGTTGGCGATAACCGTAGCCAGCGTAGTCTTGCCCAGACCCGGAGGGCCCGAGAAAATCACGTGGTCGAGCGTCTCGCCGCGGCTCTGCGCCGCCTCGATGAGCACGCGCAGGCTCTGCTTGATGTGCTCCTGACCGCAGTAGTCGTCCAGGCGCTGGGGTCGCAGGGTACGGTCGACATCGAGGTCCTCGGGCGTCAGCTCCGAGCCCACCATGCGCTCACCGTGTGCCATGGATGCCGCCGGCGAGTTACCAGGCGTCGCCCACAGGTCCTGAGAGTCATCGGCTTCCCACATCACGCATCCATTCCGAGTCGCTTAAGCGCCGCGCCGAGCAGATCCTCGACACGCATATTCTGCCCATCATACCCGCTCAGGGCAACATCGGTCTCCTGCGGGCTAAAGCCCATGGAAAGGAGCGCCGCACGGGCGTCATCGATCGCCGAGGGAGCGGCGGCGGGGACCGGCATCGCAACCTGGCCGGGAATCACGTCAACCGGCACAAAGCCCTTGTCCTTGGCAAAGGTGCTCTTGAGCTCCAGAATCAGACGCTGCGCTGTCTTTTTGCCCACACCGGGAACCTTGGCCATACCCTTGTCGTCCTCGGCCATTACCAGGGAATACAGCTGTCCCACGGTATAGGTGGAGAGCACGGCGAGCGCCAGGCGCGGACCAACGCCCGACACGGACACGAGCCGATCGAACATCGTGCGCTCGTCCTTGGAGGCAAAACCGAAGAGCGTCATGGCGTCCTCGCGCACCTGCATACGGGTATACAGGCGAACCTCACCGCCGGGCGTCGGCAACGTGGCCGCAGTGCTACCCGAGATGCCGAGCTCAAAGCCCACGCCCGATACATCGACAACGGCCGAGCTCATCGTTGCCTCGACAAGCGTTCCATGGAGCTGGGAGATCATCAGTATCCGGTTCCTCTCTGTTGATAGAACTCGCCACCGGTAAGCGCCCGGGTGCGGCTGAGGTTTACGTGGCAGATGGCGCAAGCCAGGGCATCGGCGGCATGGTCGGGATGCGGGTCGTGATCGAGCTGCGTGAGCGTACGAACCATATACGCGACCTGCCGTTTGTCCGCGGCGCCGGTACCCACAACAGCCTGCTTAATCTGCATGGGCGTGTACTCGCCAATCTCGAGCGCGCATTCCGAAAGCGCCACGAGCGCGGCGCCGCGGGCATGCGCCGTGGGGATGGCCGAGCGGACGTTGGCGCCAAAGTAGATGCTCTCGATAGCAGCGGTATCGGGTCGATAACGCTCCACGACGCCCTTGAGGTCGCGGGCGATATGCGACAGGCGCACCGCGAGCGGGCTGCCCGCGCTGGTCTCAATACAGCCGTAGGCACGACAGCGAACCTCTCCGCGCCGTTCCTCGATAATCCCCCAACCCGTATGGGCCAAACCGGGGTCGATACCCAAAATGACCAAGCCAACCTCCCCTCGCCACAAGCACAACGCAAGGCAAAGCCCCGCACATCATTCACGAACGTCTGTTCTAGAATAACACAACGGGGCAAAGATGCTTAGTTGAAGTGTCAGGGTTGGGAGCGAATCCCACCCCATAGTTAGTTCTGCGAGAAGAACGGAAACTGTCGGGGATCCATCGGCGGTTGCGGCATCGGCGTGCCCTGGGACCCGCCTTGCGGTCCACCCTGGCCGCCCATCATCTTATCGATGGCGTCCTGGACCTCACCCTCAAACTTTTTCATGCCCTCATGCAAGCGACGCTGGCCGTCCTCGGAGCGCAGCTCCTCCATCTGCTCGGGCGAAATACCCAACAGGTCACCCAGTATGCCCATCATCTCGCCACGCATGCGCTCGCTTGTATCCTCGTCGGCAAAGCGGTTCACCTCGGCGCGCGCCAGCGCATCGACCGTCATGCGTTCCTTGCCGTCGAGCCCCAGGTCGGACCACGCGAGCATATACGGCCAGGCACGCTCGGCAAACGACCGGGCCGAGACGATCGGCGCCGTCGGCAGCTGGCGGCGAGCCGCCTCTCCCTGGCGCACGAGCATCAGCAGCAGCGAGCAAGCCTCGGGCTTGCCGGCAGCCATCGGAATGTCGTCGAAGGGACGGTTGCGGTCGACGTGCGACTCGAGCGTGCCATCGACCTCACCCGGCTCAAGCCCGCCGAGCAGCTGCGCCGCGCGGTCGAGCATGTCGACCGGACCGTCAAGCGTCGAGAGCGCCCGCGCCAGCACGCGCTCCATGCAATCTTCCACCGCGTTGAGCGTCACAAGCTCCTGCGGCACCACGGCAGACGTGCGGTTGCGCACGCGCGCCACAAACTCGAGGGTCGACAGATACACATCACCAAAGGGCGCGTAATCGCCCTGGTAGCCACCGCAAAGCGCGGGCGCCGCCAGCGCGTACTCAGTTTTGGACAGCGGGCTCAACGCCATCGCACCCAGCTCGAGCGCCGTATCCTCCAGCATGAGGCCCAGCGTGCGAGAGCGCAGACGCTCGGCGTCGCCCGCCGACACATCGCGGTCGAGCACACGCGCGGCATCCGGCGCATCGCGCTCAACCGTGCGAATATGCAGGCGCTCGGCAATGGCACGAACGGCGGCACAACGGGCGGCCTCGGCCTCTTCCTGCGCCGGCGTAAAGATGCGGTTGCGTCCCAGCACCAGGCCGACCACATTGCGCGGACCCAGGGCGTCGACGGCAAGCGCCGCAAGCAGGGACGACGGCAAGTCTCCCTCGAGCGCCACCACGGCGCGCGATGTACCGCGGGCGCGGGCGTTATCGCGCACGGCGAGCACCAGCGCCTGCCACAGCCATTCCTCGGAGCGAAACTCGGGCAGCTCGTGGTCCTCCAAGGCATCGAGCATCACACCGCGCTGGATCTCCTGAACCAGTAGGCTCTCCTCAAAACACGGCGCTTGGGCCACCACGCGGCCGCAGTCGTCGAGTACAAACGACCCGCCGGTATACACCGACTCGTCGTACGCACCGACCGGCGCCATGCAGGCAAACCACACGCTGCGCTTAGATGCAATCTTGCGGTAGGCTCCGCTGCGCACGGCTGCGATCGCAGCGGTCTCGCGGTCGGTCATATCAAACGCGTTGAACTGAAAATAGGCGATGAGGTCGACGCCGGTCGGCAGCATCTCGAGCTCGCGGTCCAAGTCGAAGATCACGGCGATACGCACGCCGTCCACATCGAAGACTGGCGGCGCCCAACGGGCATCGCCGTTCCCACCGCGCTGTAGGGCAATGCTCGAACGGGCCGGCACCACACGACCGTCCTTGAGCATCATATAGTCGAGCAGGGGCTGGCCCTCAAACGAAACCGCTGCGGGCACGATGCAGATCATATCGAGCTCTTGGATACGCTCGGCGACGCCGGTCAAGCCGGCAAGCATGTCGTGCTCAAAGTCGGCAGCGCCCACCAGGCCGCCGGGCAGGGCCCCCATAAAGAGCGGAGCCGGCACGCACAGCGCGCGCGCACCGCGCTCGTGGGCCAGGCGCGCCTGGTCCTCGATGCGGCCGCAGATACCCTCAATATCACCCAGGCGCATATCGATCTGTGCAAGTGCGAGCTTCATGGCTCAGCCCTTTCCGTCGTAAACCGTCGCTATCGCAGTAAAAGCGCCGGCCGCATGATGCAGTCGGCGCTCGCATGTGCATATGCTAGCTATGATACCCCGAGCGGGGGCGCGCTCCTAGAACGTCGCGGACCACAGCCCGTGCAGGTTGCAATAGGCATAGACGGTACCGGTCTTGGAGCCGCCGGCAAAAAACGTCGCGGGCTTCATGCCGGGCTGGAGGTAATGAACCTCCAGACGGCCCTCGGCCTCAAGGGCAATCCACTCGATGTAGTGCTCGGGCACCATAGGATGCTCGACCGAGCCCACACGTGCACGAATCACGTGACCGTCGCGCTCGCTCTCGACGACGGGCACGTGCTTCTCGTGCGCCGCGTCCTCGGTGTTCGCGGTCAGCTCCGTGCAGCCGGTAGGGGTTGCAACGTCGTTGCCAAGGGCGGCAATGAGCTTGCCGTCGGGGTCCTTAAAGAATTTCGCCATGATGCTCTCCTTTGCTGATGTGCCGATGTTCTCGATGTTTCTTATGCCCAAAGGCAAGCGAACCATCCACGGCATCGCAAATGAACACATAACGAGCGGGGACGACGGGGCAACGTGCGCTATCCGCCCTGGCGGCCCCACCCGAGCGGGTTAGCGCCCGTCGCCGCCGAGCAGCGCCAGAACATCCTCGCGGGTAAACAGCGCCGAGGAGATGCCGTCGCCGCCGAGCACACTGTTGACCAGGTCGCGTTTGGACTCCTGCATCCGCATGATGCGCTCCTCGATCGTGTCCTTGGCGATGAGCTTGTACACGGTCACGGTATGTTGCTGGCCAATACGGTGCGCGCGGTCGGTCGCCTGGTCCTGCGCGGCCACGTTCCACCACGGGTCGTAGTGAATGACCACGTCGGCCGCCGTCAGGTTAAGGCCCACGCCGCCCGCCTTGAGCGAGATCAGAAAGACCGGAACCTCGCCCGCCTGGAACTGCGCGACCATCTTGGCGCGGCTCTCCTTGGACGAAGCGCCCGTGAGCTTAAGAAAGCCGATGTCCTCCTTGGCCAGGCGCTTGCCAATGATATCGAGCATGCCCGTGAACTGGCTGAACAGCAGAATGTGGTGCCCGCCGTCGAGCGCACCGTGCACGAGCTCCATGCAAGCGTCGAGCTTGGCGCTCCCCGCCTTGTAGTCCTCGTAGTGTAGATGCGGGTCGCAGCAGATCTGGCGCAGCTTGGTGAGCTCGGCGAGCACCTTGAGCTTGTCTTTCTTAAACTCGGATGCCTCGCGATGCTGCACCTGCTGGGCGATGCGGTCCTGGTTGGCCAGGTAGAGCTTGCGCTGCTCGCCGGTGAGCTGTGCCATGACGGTGTCTTCGATCTTCTCGGGCAGGTCGGCCACCACGTCTTCCTTAACACGGCGCAGCACAAACGGCGACACGAGCGTCTGCAGGCGAGCGGCGCTATCGCCCTCGGCATGCTCGACCGGGTTTTCGAAGCGCTTGGCAAACGACTCGCGCGAGCCAAGAAGGCCCGGCATCAAAAAGTCGAAGATGCTCCAGAGCTCGGACAAGCGGTTTTCGATGGGCGTGCCCGTCAGGGCAAAGCGCACGCCGGCAGGCAGACGCTTGGCGGCGTGCGCCACCTGCGTGAGCGGGTTTTTAATGTACTGGGCCTCGTCGAGCACCACACGGGCAAAGTCCTGCTCGGCATACTCGTCGATATCGCGCCGCATGAGGTCATACGACGTTACAACCACGTTATGCTCGTCAGCGCCGGCTATCTGCACGCGGCGCTGCGCCTTGGCGCCCACGATAGCGCACACGTCGAGCGAAGGCGCAAAGCGCTCCAGCTCGGCGGTCCAGTTATACACGAGCGACGCAGGGCACACCACGAGCGTGGGCTTGGCATCCCCCGCCTCCACGCGCGCCAGGATATGCGCGATCATCTGCAGTGTTTTGCCCAAGCCCATATCGTCGGCCAAGATACCGCCGAGGCCCAGGTGCTCGAGCGAGCCGAGCCACTGGTAGCCGTCGACCTGATAGCCGCGCAGTGTGGCCTTGAGCGAGACCGGCACCGTAAAGTCCATCTTGCCGAGCGTATCCAAGCGCTCGACGGTGCGACGGAATGCGGCATCGCGATCGGCCTCGAGCGCCGGCGTGCGTGCAAGCATGCTATCGACAAACAGGGTGCTCGACGCGGGAAGCGACACGCCGTCGAGCAGGTCGACAGCATCGACCCCCAGGTCCTCGGCAAGGCCAAACGCAGCACGCGCTCCCTCGTCCAGGCGAATGATGTCGCCCGACGTGAGACGCGCAAACGTCTGGTGGCGCTTGTAGGAGTCCAGATAGATGGCAAGATCTGCCGCTGAAAGACCGCTCGCGCCCAGTTCGACATCGAGCAGGTTGCTCTTGACGGTCGCGCGCACCGAAAGCTTGGGCGCAGGGCGGACCGAGATCTGGCGTAGGCGGTCGCTGAGCATGACCTCGCCCAGCTCGGACAGGGCAGACAGGCCCTCGGTGAGCAGGCAGAACAGGCTCTCGTCGTCGCGCTCCTCAAACGCCAGGCCGCCCTCGTAAAAGTCGAAATACAGGGCCGCCGTGTCCATAACGCGAAACTCTGCTATCTCGTCGCGCGGCGGCACGCCCGGGCGCTGTTCTTCGAAGGGGCTGCCCGGGGCACCCAGGCTAAAGAGATCTGCCGACCAATCGCCGTAGCTAACCGTAATCTTGCAGGTCACAAGCCCATCGTCGACACCGATTGCCATGGCAAAGCTCGGCTCGGGCGCCACGGTGTCGAGCACGGCGGGAGCGGTGAGGTCAGTGTATTCGCGCAGCACGGGCAGCGCCATGCGGCAGAATTCGCCCACCTGTTCGGCGGCGATATGGACCGGCGTGCGACAGGGCAGCAGACGCGACAGAAACGGTGCGGCATGCTGGGCAAACGCCGCATCGGCGCGGCGCGCGCGGTGCGTGTCGACCAGATAGGCAACGTCGCCCGAGACAAAGCAGTACATATCGGCGGGCAGACGCAGGTCGTAGCTGCCACCGGCCGCCGGCGCGATCTTGGCGGCAAGGAGCGGCGGCTGTTTTGCCGAGGCCTCGTCCTCCCCCACCGGCGACAACTCAACCGCTACCTCGTAGGAACGATGCGTCGTCGTTCCCCGCGACCAGGCGGGCTCAAAGGAAATGGTCCGGCCACGCAGCAAGTCCAGCATGTATACGATGTCATGCTCGGACAGCGGCAGTTGACGCTCGGCGACAAAGCCGCTGCGTGCAAAATCGTACGACGCCGAACGCGAACTCGTGATGTCGCTCAGATACACAACCGTTGCCACAACAAGGTCGAGCAGACGCACCGAAACCTCGTCAAAGGCCTCGGGCGTATGGAGGAATGTGAGCTTCTTGCCGTACGAGAACGTGCCGCCGCGCACGTAGGCGGCGGCCATGCCGTCGATGTCCTTGACCACGTAGGACACCGAGCCGCATCGGATGCGAAGCTCGAGCGCCCAGCTAAAGCGGTCGGCGAACAGCGGATTGTAGTACGGCACCAGCGAGGGCTCCAACACCGCCTTGGGGGCATCGGGGTCGACAGTGCCGGCGAGCTTGCGGCGCATGCCCGCCAACTCATCCATGCGCGCGTCCGAAAGATCGGAGAGCGCCTTCATGAGGCTCGGGCTCGTGGGGACGGGCGCCGGGAAGGGAAAGTTAGGGTTGACCGCCGGTGCGGCAGACGCAGGACGCGCGGCTTGCTTGGGCGCCGCCGTAAACGTGCAGACCGGCGTGCGCAGCCCCTCAACAGGCTCAATGCCGCTGGCGTCCAGGTACGCTAGCGCCGTGGCGATGGCGTGCTTGCACATGCCGGGGTAGCGATAGGCAGCGGGGCAATCGCAGTCGTAGTCGATCACCTCGTGCTCGTCCATGTCGAGCGCCACGTGCGTCTTGTACAGGTCACCGCGCGAGCCGCGCACTGAGCCCTCAACCGTCACGTTTTTGGAGAAGCGCGAGCCGCTGTCCTCGATCGACAGCACGGCGCCGTTGAGCATGAGCGAGCGGCCCTTCATAAAGGTGCCGCTCAGCGCCGCCTCTTTCCGGAGCGCCTGCACAAACGTCCCCTGCGCCATCACTTCCTCCAATCTCGCACGCTAAATGATTTTTCTGGGACGGGGATGAAAAAATCATTCCCGTCCCAGAAAAACCGGTCTACCGCCACACGTCACCCAAAATGATTTTTTAATCCCCGTCCCAGAAAAATCATCTTAGATCACCGTCACCCGGCCTTGGTTACCCACGATGGCCTTTGCCTCTGCCAACAGCGGAATCGAGCGCGCGTTGACCTTGGCAGGCACCTCGGCGCGCAGCACGCGTCCGTCCACCTGCTCGATAAAGATCTCCACACGGTCGCCGCCCGGGTTAGCGGTGAGCACCGTGGCAAGACGCGCCATGTTGCCCTGGCTAAAGCGGCTGTTGGGCACCATGACCTCAAACACCTTGGGCTTGTTGTTCTCCTCGTTGAGCTCCAGCGGCACGATCTCCTGCGCGATGATCTGGTCGCCGCGGTCCGAGCGCTCGAGTTTGCCCTTAATACGAACAAACGCATCGGACAGCTGTGCGCCGGTCTCGGGATCGACCTCGCCGTACAGGTACCCCTCGGCCTCCTTGTAGGTCTTGGGGAACACCACGACGGTGGCCTCGCCTTCCATGTCCTCGAGCTGAACGATGCCCATGGGGTCGCCGTTTTTGGTCACGCGCTTGGACACGCTCGAGACCATGCCGGCCCACCACAGTGCCTTGCCCTCGGGGATCTCCTGGTTGATGGTGCCGCCCGTGGGGTTTTGCACTTCGTAGCCGGTATCGATCTGCGAGAACGAGAAGTCGCGCGCTTTGCTGAGCGCGTACTCAAACGGGCGCAGCGGGTGGTCCGAAACATAGATGCCCAGGACCTCCTTCTCCTGGCTCAGCTTGAGGTGGCGGTCCCATTCCTGGCCGTCCGGATCGGGCACGCTGACCTCGAAGCCCGAGCCCTCAACGTCGCCAAACATATCGAAGAACGAGGTCTGGCCGCTCGCGCGGTCCTTCTGGCGCTTTATCGCGGCGTCAATGATGTTCTCGGGGTTGTTCTTGTCCACAAAGTGCATCATCTGGCGACGCGGATACCCCGTGGAGTCAAAGGCGCCTGCCTTGATGAGCGATTCGATCACGCGACGGTTGGCCTGGCTCGAGTCCACGCGCTCGACAAAGTCGTGCAGCGTCTTAAACGGACCGCCCGCCTCGCGCTCGGCGATAATCGCCTGCGCCACGCCGGTACCCACGCCGCGGATGCCGGCCAGACCAAAGCGCACGCCTTCCTTGGTAGCCGTGAACTCGGTGCCGGACTCGTTGACATCTGGCGACAGCACGGGGATGCCGTCGTGACGGCATGCCGAGACATAGTGCACGATCTTGTCGGTCTTGCCCGTATAGGACGTCAGAACGGCCGCCATGTACTCGTGCGGATAATGCGCCTTGAGCCACGCCGTCTGCATAACCAGGATGGCGTAGCCGGCGGAGTGCGACTTGTTAAAGGCGTAGGATGCGAACTCGAGAACATCGTCCCAAATCTTCTGGGCAACCTCGCGCGTGTAGTTGTTCTTGATAGCGCCGTTCATCCAGTGGTCGTAGGTGGTCTCGTCCGAGCCATCCTCCCAGTGGAGCACCGTCGACGTGAGCAGCTTGATCTTCTTCTTAGCCACGGGCTTACGGATACGCGAGTCCGATTCGCCCTTGGAGAAGCCGCACATCTCGACGGAGATGAGCATAACCTGCTCCTGGTAGACCATGGTGCCGTAGGTTTCGCCCAGGATGTCGTCCAGACGGTCGTCGTAGGATACGGCCGGCTCCTTGCCGTTCATACGGTTGATGTAGGACGAGACCATGCCGGCGCCCAGCGGGCCCGGGCGGTACAGAGCGATCAATGCCACGACGTGCTTGTACTCGGTGGGCTTCATGTTCTTGATCGTGGCCGTCATGCCGGCGGACTCGACCTGGAAGACGCCGGCGGTGTGGCCGGAACCCATGAGCTTAAAGATCTCGGGATCGTCAAAGGGAATCTCTTCCTCTTTGATGTCGATACCGAAGTTCTTCTTGATGTTTGCCTTGGCCTTGGAGATAACCGTCAGCGTACGCAGGCCCAAGAAGTCCATCTTGAGCAAGCCCATGTCGGCAACGGTATGGCCCTCGTACTGGGTAATCTCGACGCCGCCCTTGGTGTCGAGCTTGGTGGGCACGTGCTCGTTGACGGGGTCGCGGCAAATCAGAACGGCGCACGCGTGCACGCCCTCGCCACGGGTGAGGCCCTCAATCGAGAGCGCCGTGTCGATGATGCGGCGGGCGTCGTCGTCCTTTTTATAGGCCTCGGCAAAGTCGGGGTTAAACAGATCCTCTTTGCCGGGTTGTTTTTCGAGTACCTGCTTGAGCTTGACCTTGGGGTCGCTCGAGACCATCTTGGACAGGCGCTGGCCCATGTAGACCGGGTAGTCCAGAACGCGCGCGGCATCGTTGATGGCCTGCTTGGCCTTGATGGTCGAGTAGGTGATAACGTGGGTGACCTTCTCGGGGCCGTAGAGCTGCCGAACGTGCTCCACAACCTCGAGGCGACGCTCATCGTCGAAGTCCATATCGATATCGGGCATCTCGGTACGCTGCGGGGACAGGAACCTCTCGAACATCAGGCCGTTCTCGAGCGGGTCGAACGCGGTGATGTTCATGGCGTAGGCGACGATAGCGCCTGCAGCGGAACCGCGGCCGGGGCCGACACCGATGCCGTTGTCCTTTGCCCATTGGACGTACTCCGCGACGATCAGGAAGTACGCGGCAAAGCCCTTGTCGCAGATTACCTTGTATTCGTATTCGAAACGGTCCTTGATGTTGACGCCGTTGATCTCGCGCGTCGCCCAATCCTCGCCGTAGTGCTGGCGCAGGCCCTTCTCGCACTCGCGACGGAACTGGCTCTCGTGCGTCTCGCCGGGGTCGAGCAGCGGGAAGCGCGGCAGGATGATGGAGTCCCAGTCCAGCTCAACGTAGCACTTGTCGGCGATCTCGAGCGTGTTGTCGCAGGCCTCGGGGCAATACGGGAACATTGCCCGCATCTCCTCCTCGGTCTTCATGTAGAACTCCGAGCCGGTCATGCGCATGCGGTTGGGGTCGTCGACCTTGGCGTTCATGCCGATGCACATGATGACGTCCTGCACCGGCGCGTCCTCGCGGCGCAGATAGTGGAAGTCGTTAGTGGCGATGACCTTGACGCCCACCTGTTTGGCGATGTCGATGAGCGTGCGATCCATCTGCTCGTCGGTCAGGCCGTTATCGGTGGTAATGCCGTGTTCCTGGATCTCGATATAGAAGTCGCCGGGGTCGAAGGTGTCGCGGAAGGTCTCGGCCCATTTGATGGCGCCTTCCATGTCGCCGCGGTCGATGTATTTGGGGATGATGCCCGCAATGCAGGCGCTCGTGCAGATCATACCCTTGGCATGGCGGCGCAGGTTGTCGAGCGTCACGCGCGGCTTGTAGTAAAAGCCCTGCACGGCGGCCTCGGAGACCGTCTGCATCAGGTTGACGTAGCCCTCCTGGTCCTTGGCCAGAAGGATCATGTGGTAGAGCTCGGGCTTATGGTCGCGGGCGAGCGTCTCGTCCGGCGTAAAGTAAACCTCGCAGCCAAAGATGGGCTTGATGACCAGAGGCGGCTTGAGCTCGTCGATGTTGCCCTTCTCATCCCACATGGCCATGTCCTTCACATACTGGGCATGCTCGCGCGGGTTTGCCTCGGGATCGGGCTCCACCAGCTCGTCGCGGCGATCCTTTTCCAAGAAGGCCTTGTCGTGGCTCCAGGTTTTGTACTCGGGCGTGTTGTGGTTGACGGCGTCGCAGGCCAGCGCCAAGTCGGGCACGCCGTACATGTAGCCGTGGTCGGTAATGGCCACGGCGGGCATGCCCAGCTCAACGGCACGGTTGACCATATCCTGGATACGGGTTGCGCCGTCGAGCATGGAAAAGACAGTGTGGTTGTGCAGATGGACGAATGCCATGTGATGAGCTCCGATGCGGGTTCGTGTTCTGACTGAACGATTTTACCGCACGGCGCGGACGGCACCCGAACCTAGCCAAACCCACACGGCTCCTCTTGCAGTTGCGGTGGAATAGTTCCCGCTTGGGCCACCTGGGCCGCAATACAGGAACTATTCCACCGCAAGTTATCTGAGGGCTAGAGATTGTAGGTGACTACTTGAGGTTCGGCGGGTTCGACGAAGATGGTTGGATTCGCCTGCTCCACGCGGACGAACTTGACCGTCACCGTCTCAACGCCCGCTTTGTGCAACACGTCGGCGTAGACGCGCGCCTGCAGGGCGTGCTTCTCGAGCAGCTGGTCCGGCGTCTCATCCGGCGTGCCACCCGTCTTGTAGTCGATGACCAGTGCGCGCGACGGATCGGCCGGGTCGGTGGCCAGTGCATCGATGGCGCCCTCGGCATATGCACCGTAGCGGGCAATGTCCTTGTCCTCGCAGCCCAGCGAGAAGAACGGTACCTCGGCACGAACGCACGGCCACGCGAGCAGGTCGGCACGAACAGCCGACTTGAGCCAGCGGTCCAGGGCAACGTCGAAGCGTTCGCGCTGCTCCGGCGTCAGGCGCCACAGGCGAGCCAGGGCGTCGGCACGCTCAGCGGGCAACGCATCGGCACCCATCTCGATGAGCCACTGGCAGGCAGCGTGGAAGGCCGAGCCCAGCGCCATGGGGTTGCCGGTAGGCTCAACGGCGGCCACGTCTGCATCCGTCATCTCCGAGCCATCCGACTCTGCATCATCGCCGGACTCGTCCATGGGCACGCGCGCCTCGGCAGCACGGTCCTCGGACTCGGCATGTAGCGCCGCGGCAATTGACGAGTAGCTGTACGAATCGCGCTCCGGATACGGGCAGGTGCCCATGCGCACGCCCGCCGCCTGGGGATACACGAGCTCAAACGCATCGGGATCGGGGTCGGCAGGACCGGGGACGATTGTACTGGCCGAATCGTCGGCAGTATCTGTATCGACATCGCCGCGAACAAGCCTGCCCTCGGCATCCAGCGAAGCGTTGGCCTCAAACGCCTGCTCGCCAAAGATAAAGTTCGCAAGCGAAATGAGCTCGTAGTCGCCCGGCTTGGAGTTGTCGAACGTCAAACGATCACTATCGAGCTGTGGCATGTCCAGAGCGTCGGTCGGCAAAATACGGCGCAGCACGTCGTAGGTCAGATCGGTCTCGACGTCGAAGGTCGGCGCCGTCACCTTGCCACGGCTCACGCCGGCATCCATCGCCAAGATCACCAGCTCGCGCGCACGCGTCATGGCGACATAGAGCAAACGAGCCCGCTCTTCGAGCGAAAGCTGCAGGTCGTCGTTGCGCAGGCGAGCAAATGCCTCAGCGGGAGAACCCGTCGCGCAGACGTCCTCCATGAGCTCCGGCGGCAGCCATAGCGACGTGCCCTTGCCCTTAAACGCATGCTCAAACTGCTTTTTAACGTCGTCGCCCTTCACAAAGGTTCCGTCGGCGAGCTTAACGCCGTCGAAGCGTGCAGGCAGTGCCACAACCTGCGCCCCGCCCTCGACACGCCCCATCTGAGCCGCACCGGACGATTTGCGCACGCCAAAGCACTCGGCGACCGCCACGACCGGATATTCCAGGCCCTTGGATGCGTGCACCGTCATGATGCGCACTGCGCCGTCGCCCTCCTCGTTGAGGGCACCCGGGGCTTCCTTGCCCGCTAGGAAGCGATCGAAGGCAAGCGCGATGGAACGCGGCGAGTTGCCGAACTCGGCCTCCACCTCGGCCACAGCGTCGAGCGCCTTGAGCACGTTGGCGGCAATGGCCTTGCCCTCGGGACCACGCTGTGCCAGACGCACAAACCAGCCGGAGGCGTTGACCACGTCGCGCGCGATGGCTGCGAACGAATCGCGGCCCACGCGACGAAGCGCATACCGCAGTACCTCGCGGGCGCGCGTCACGAGCGGCAGGTCTTGCAGGCCCGGCACATCGGAATCGCTCATGATGCCCACGTCGATATTCCTGCGCGAGGTCTCCCCCGTCTGCTCGTCGAGCTTGGTCGCCAGCGCTAGGAACTCCTGGGCGCCGAGCGCAAACATCGGCGAGGCCAGCAGCGGCATAAGGCCCTGCGCCGTATCGGCCGGATTGGCGAGCGCACAAACCAGGGCGCGCACCGTCTGCACCTCGGCGGCTTGGGCAAAGACCGAGCCGCCCGCGATGACGCAGTCGAGCCCCTGGTCGCGGAAGGCCTGTGCGTAGACGTCTGCGTTGGTCATGCGACCCAGCAGCAGCACCATGCCGCCCTGGGGCTGGCCGGCATCGGCAAGCGTGCGGAATCGCTCCGCGATTGCACGGGCCTTGGCCTGTGTGCGCTCCTGCGTGCTGCCGCCGGCAACAAAGAGGGCCTGGCGACGCGAGGCATCTGCCACCAGCGTGTCCTTGCGGCCGTCGCTCGCCTCAAGATCCAAAAAGCCCTGCATCAGGCCGCCGTCATCGCCGTCGAAAACGCGTGCCACGTAACGCAGTACCTCGTCGTGACTGCGGAAGTTGCGCACGAGCTTGACGAGCTCGCCGGTGGGGACATCCGGCGTGGCAACCGTCTCGGACGCCGCCGTCGATCCCACTTTGCGCTCCTGGCGACGGAAGACCTCGACCTCGGCGCCGCGGAAGCGATAGATCGACTGCTGCGCATCGCCCACGGTACACAGCGCGCGCTCCCCCGCACCCGTCAGGTAGCGGATCAGATCGACCTGCATCTGGTCGGTATCCTGAAACTCATCGATCATAACCATCTTAAAGCGGCCCTCGTACGCAGCGCGAATGGCCGGGTAATCGCGCAGGGCCTCGTAGGCCATGCGCAGCAGGTCGTTGTTGTCGAGGGCAGACTGGCCGGCCTTCAGCGCGCGATACTCGGCCTCTACAGAGCGGGCCAAGCCCACCAGCGCATCGAGCGCGGGACCACCGCAGGCCAGCGCGATATTGATAAATGCATCGGCAGCCTCGGCCTTGAGCAGCTCGACCTGCTCCTTGGGGAACGCCTTGCTCGCGCGCGGCATGGTGCACGACATCATGAGCCGCGCCGCATCGGCCATGGTCTTGCCGCTCGCCTCGAACGCATCGATGGCGTCGAGTGCAACCTGCGCCTTCTCGGTCGCCGCCTTGCTTGCACCCAGCGCCGCGCGATAGGCATCGGCAAGTGCCGAGGTATCGGCCTGGCCGCGCGCCACGCGCACGTCGTCCATACCGCCCGGCAGCTGGCTCGACAGCTCCAGCAGCTCGCGCACCAGGCCCTTGATGGTGGTGCCGGCGCCAAAGGGGCCGCCCTCGCCCGCCATGGGATACCAGGCGTAGAGGGCCTTGAGCGATGCCGCGAGCTCGGGGGCGGCATCGGGCGCCGTCGCGCGGGCCAGCACATGCTCAACAGCCTGGTCCATAAGCTCGTCGGTATCGGTGAGCACCGTGAACTCGGGGTCGATGCCCAGCTCCAGCGCATGCGCGCGCAGGATGCGCGAACACATGCCGTGAATGGTCGAGATCCACGCATCATCGACGGTCAGGGCCTCCTCGTCCATGCCCTCGTCGATGAGCGCGCGGCGCACGCGGTCACGGATCTCGGCCGCGGCATCTTTGGTAAAGGTAATGGCGAGCACCTGGTCCAGATGCTCAACGAACGGACCAGACTCGGGCGAGAGCGCGTAGACGATGCGGCGCGTGAGGGTAAAGGTCTTGCCCGAACCGGCGCCCGCCGAGACAAACAGCGGACGGTCGAGCGTTTTGACGATCTGCAGCTGTTGCGGCATCAAAGTCGAAAGATCCATGGTCTACACGTCCCTCCTTGCAAACGTTCCTTCGTGGTTATACGAGCAGCGCGCATGCGCGGCCTGAGCCGACGCCGGGTCGACGGCGGCAACGTTGCCCGCCTCGAGCTCGCGCAGGCGCTCGGCGATGCCGGCCTCCACGCGATCGAGCAGGGCGTCGAAGTCCATGTTGCCACCCTCGCCGGGGAAACCTTTCTTAAGGCCCGGGATGCGACCGTCGCCGCGCTCTTCCTCGAGCAGCTCGGCGCTCGCGGCGCCGCGCAGCGCCGGCTTGCCGCCCTTGGTCGAAAAGTAGAGCGCCGCGCGGGTGTCCAAATCCAGCGCCCGGCGCATGGCCTGAGCATAGATGAGCGTTTGGGTATGTGGCGGCAACCAGCGCGGGTCGTCGATGGGCGCCGCGCCCGATTCCTCGTCGCGCACCGTAGGGTCGGCGAGCTTAAACTCCTCAACGCCCGTGCGATGCTTGTAGTCGATCACCACGGCGCGGTTCTCGGCGTCCACGTCCACGCGGTCGATGCGCCCACCGAGCGGCCAACCGGCATACTCAACCTTGAGCTCGTTGAAGGCGAACTCCAGGTAGCGCGGGGCAAAGGGGGCAAGTGCCTCGGACTCGTAGGCAAGCACGCCCTCCAGCTGCGGCAAGATCTCGGCAACCTGGCGCTCCTCCACTGCAGAGAGCGGCACCAGCGGACCCTCCGTGCCGCGCTTGCCGGCGTGCTCGGTCAACGTCTCGTCAAAGACCTCGCGCAGCAGCTCCTGAGCGCGCGGCAGATTCTCGGGCGTCACGCGCTCCATGCCCTCCTGGGGCAGGCGGGCATGCAGGTGCTCCAGCACGTCGTGGACAAAGTTGCCCTTCTCCATGTTGCCAAAGCCCGCATCGATGGACTGGGGCTTCACGCGATACGACACGAACCAGCACAGCGGGCACGTCGAGTACGCCTCAATCTGCGAGGCGGACGTCAGACGCGGCACGAGCGGCGCGTTCTCGCCCTCGCCATCGCGGCGACGCAGGACCAGGTACGGCACAGCCGCCTCACTCAAATGCTGAGGAGCCTCGCACGCGACGCGCTTGCACTCGATGCCCTCGCCGGCCGCTGGATCAAAATCGGCGACGATACCGCCCTCGCCCATGCACGCAACCTTGGCGGCGCCAGCGGCCTCGGCGTGCGCTCGCAGCTCGGTCCACACGGCAGCCGGATAGCACTCGCGCGCCTGGCGATCGTGGGTCACGCGGGCGAGCACAACGGGGCCGCGTGCCGCCTGCATCGCGCGGCCAAAGCGCACGCGCAGCAGGGCCGCGGGCTCAAGCGTCACACCGCTGCGCCCCAGCTCGGCCGTCAACGTGGCCAGCGGGCCCTCCTCATGTGAGAGCGGATAACTGTCCAGGTCGACGTCGGCAAACAGCACGGCATCGTAGCTGGCGGGGCGCAGGGCTGCCGCATCGGCAAGCGACGCAAAGCGCACCTGGGCGCGCGGCGTGCGGTCGACCTCGTAGGTCTCGTAATCGTATGCGGTGCTGCGCTTGTCCACCTTGGTACGAACGCCGTCGAGCACGGGCACGGTCGCCGCCTGCGACACGTCGAGCGCGCGGGCGTCGTTCATAAGAATGTCGATGGTATGTCGCAACAGGGCCGTCTCCGCCTGGCGACGAGCCTGACCGTCAAGGCCTCCAAGGGCGCGATCGGGCAACGCCTCGGCGACGGCGAGCATGGCCTTGAGCGCCGTCACGGGTTTGTCGCGCCACAGCGCTTGGAACACGTCCGAGACCACGCACGGCACGTTCTTAAACCAGTTATCGTCGCTGGCGGCCTTGCGCGTGCCCCTGACCTGGCCCTGCACGCTCTGCAGCAGGCTTTTGACGGCCGTGGTGGTCTTGCCGCGCGACAGGCGCATGTTCTTGTCGAAGGTGCGCGCACTGGCGGCATCGGCACCCGAAAGCGGACTGTAAATCCAGTCGGTAAGCTCCGGCGCGGGCCACCACTCGGTCTTGGAGGCAGTGCCCTCGTCGGCGGCCTTCATGCGTTCAATCAGATTGGCGAGCGCCGTGAACTGCCTGCCCGCGATGGATTGGGAAAACGCCGTGAACTCGGTTGTCTCGGCCGCAATATGACGTGCCGCCAAACAGGCAGCGAGTTCACCGAACAGCTGGGGCGCCCGGACAGACACCACGAGCACGCGCACGGGGTCCGCGGACGCCGCGACACCGCCGTCGACCGCGGCGTCCTCACACGTTTTTACCAGCCCATCGATTGCATCCACATAGGCGTGGGCGCGGGCGTGAGGGCCGGCAACCTCTACAAAGGTAGGCTGAGCGGCGGACTCGGAGGCAGTCTGGGGCGCGGCGGCACCCTCCCCCAGCGGCGCGGCCTCGAACAGCACACCGCGGGCATCAAAGGCGGCAGCAAGTTCCTCGCGCATTGCCGCCTGCTCGCGGGCAAGCAGCACAACGACCTCTCCCCCATTGTTCGCCACGGCCGACAGCAGCTCGAGCAGGCCGTGCGTATACGATGTGATACCGCGCACACATACCGCGCGGGCGCACGCCGGAAGGTTGTCGGCCAGCACCTCGGCCATAAGGTCAGCCGCCTCGCAGGGCTCGATCATGTCTCGACGGTCCAAGCCGCTCGCATAGGCACTCAACAGCTCGAACACGCGAGCCTCGGCGTCGCTCTTGGGATCGGGCTGGCAAACGTCGCCGCAGCAGCGCTCGGCACCCGTCCCCGCTACGCCCGGCAGCACATCGCGGGCCATGCGCGCGAGCATGCGCACCGTGCCCTGACTGCGCGAAAGCGGCTGCAGGTCGGCATCGTCGCGACGGGCGATCATGTCCGAGAACAGCATCTGGCGCTGCATGTTGTCGACGAAGCCGCGCCCATCGCCCATAAGCTCCCACAGCGAACGAAGCCACGACGTTGGGGTTTTGTAGTCGATACCCAGCGAGGCGCCAGCAACCGCGGCATCGTGACGGCACAGGTCAAGCTCGGCAAACGAGGGCGCCAGCAAAACGGCACGCCCGTGGCGGGCAACCAGGTCGGCGAGCAGCGCCGCCTCGGCATCGCTCAAGTCCGTACCGGTATTGGTGGTATAGATTCGAACAGGCATGGTCCTCCACTCAAACTGTTCGCAATAATCAATGCATCCATCCTACCCGCCCACGCGGACACATTGCCACCACAGCTCCATCTTTTGGTACAAAGCAACCTGACCCCAACGAACCAGCCGATTGCGGGCATATAAAAACCGCCCCCGGAGGAGCGGTTTTGCACAATTCGTTTTTGTCGCCGGCCTACTCGCCATCCTCCAACTTAATGAGGATCTTGCGGTAGCCACCGTACTCGCCGTTCAGCGCCTTTGAAACGCGGCTCACCGTGGTGGACGAAGCGCCGGTACGGGCCTGAACCTCAACATAAGGCTCGCCCTCGTCCAAATAGCGCGCAACCTGCAAACGCTGAGAAAGGTCGCAAATCTCGCGCGGCGTGCAGATATCGGTCAAAAACGCTTGGATATCGTTCTCGTCATCCAAAAGGCTAAATGCGTGGACCAGCTGCTTGACATCAGGCTTGTCAAACATGTTCTCGATATTCATCGATCACCGCCAAACCCGCCATAAGGCATCGAAGTTGATACTGACATCGGGCATCGTTCGCCCGTAATATGCAATAAAACTATGCATGGGCTATTTGCCCGTAGCAGTGTAGCACACCACCAAACTAAAGCGACAAGACTCTCTGCCAGCGGCACGTTTTTCAGGACGAACGCCGTTTAGAAACCGAATGCGCACGTAAGCTCCACGAATATTTGAGACAATGGGCGCCCAAACACCGCGGCGCGCCCGCGCAACCATCCAAGTCGCCGCCGCAAGCCGCTTCACGCGACGCCAGCAACCCCGGCGCAAGAAAGGATTCACGCCATGCGCTTTATGCTTAACTGGCTCTTCACCTCGATCGCCATCGCGATCGCCACGTTCCTCGTCCCCGGTATCCAACCCTTCGGCTTTGCCGAGGCCTGGGTCTGCTTTGCCTTTGTGGGACTGTTCCTCAACATCGTAGATTCGTTCGTCAAGCCGTTCCTGACGGTCATCTCGCTGCCGCTCACGATCATTACGCTCGGCATTTTCCAGCTCGTGCTCAACAGCTTTATGCTGGAGCTCGCCAGCTACCTGTCGGTCAACCTGTTGGGCGTCGGTATCTCCATCGCCGGCTTTGGCTCGGCCTTTATGGGCAGCATCCTAGTGTCCATCATGCGCAGCATCCTCGATAGTATTGCCGAAGAGTAGAACGCCCCCGACACGCAAACGCATCGGACCAAATCAAAGGCCGCCCATCGCAAAAATGGGCGGCCTTCTTATTTGCCAAGTCTCAGAGGGCAAGAAAATCTACCATTTCCACCCCGTCCCCACATGGCAGGCGTGGGTTAGATGACATAGTCGTAGCCATGGTTGGGAGCGACAAGTTGATCGAGCGTCACGCCGTCGAGGTAATCGTTGATGAGCTTGTCCAGGTTCTTCCACACGTCGAGCGTGGGGCACTCATCAGATCGCGAGCAGCCCTTGCAGTCGCCATCCAGGCAGGCGACCGGCGCCAGACTACCCTCGGTCAGGCGCAGGATCTCGCCCACCGTGTACTGCTCGGGCGGACGCGTGAGCACATAGCCGCCGCCCTTGCCACGCATGCCCGAAAGCATGTTGGCGCGCACGAGCGTAGCCAAGATGTTCTCGAGATATTTCTCGGAAATCCCCTGTCGCGCCGCGATCTCTTTGAGCGGGATGCGACCGGCCGCCTGGTGCTCGGCCAGATCGACCATAACGCGCAGGGCGTACCTGCCCTTAGTAGAAACCAACATATATATTGCTGCCTTTCGGTCTTTTAGTCCGTTGAAATTCTAGCCGAAAAAATGGGTTTGAAAATACCCGTTCCGGTCAAGATGGTTAATCGACTCGTAATAATCTTCTATTTCCTATTGCATTACTAGGCTTTAGTGTCTACTATGCTTGCCAACAGCTAAACGAACAACCTATAAGGTTTATGGGTTTGGCTGCTAGACACGCCGTAAAAC
Organism: Collinsella sp. CLA-JM-H32B; assembly: GCF_040098065.1. Classification (NCBI taxonomy): domain Bacteria; kingdom Bacillati; phylum Actinomycetota; class Coriobacteriia; order Coriobacteriales; family Coriobacteriaceae; genus Collinsella; species Collinsella sp. CLA-JM-H32B. Next base: position 23,388 of record NZ_JBBNNA010000005.1, read on the forward strand.
CATACGGCAACCAGCAACTTGAACACTTTGGAGGTTCACCATGAGCAAGGTTTACACGTCCATCGATCAGCTTATCGGCCACACCCCGCTTCTGGAGCTCACCCACTTTGAGGCCGACGAGGACCTCAAGGCTCGCGTGCTCGTCAAACTGGAATACTTCAACCCCGCCGGATCCGTTAAAGACCGCGTCGCCAAGAACATGATTGACGAGGCCGAGAAGGCCGGCAAGCTCGTGCGCGGCGGCGACTACACCATCATCGAGCCCACGAGCGGCAACACCGGCGTCGGCATCGCCTCGGTAGCGGCCGCCCGCGGCTACAAGGTGATCATCACCATGCCCGAGACCATGTCCGTCGAGCGCCGCAAGCTGATGCAGGCATACGGTGCGCAGCTCGTGCTCACCGACGGTTCCAAGGGCATGAAAGGCGCTATCGCCAAGGCCGAGGAGCTGCAGAAGGAGACTCCCAACAGCATCATCGCCGGCCAGTTTGTGAACCCCGCGAACCCGGCCATTCACAAGGCCACGACCGGCCCCGAGATCTGGGACGACACCGACGGCCAGGTCGACATCTTCGTCGCCGGCGTTGGCACCGGTGGTACCGTGACCGGCGTGGGCGAGTTCCTCAAGGAGCAGAACCCCGAGATTAAGGTCGTCGCCGTCGAGCCCGCCACCTCCCCGGTGCTCTCCAAGGGCCAGGCCGGCCCGCACAAGATTCAGGGCATCGGCGCCGGCTTTGTGCCCGACGTCCTCGACACCCAGGTCTACGACGAGATCATCCCCGTCGAGAACGACGACGCCTTTGCCACCGGCCGCGCCGTGGGCCACAAGGAGGGTGTGCTCGTGGGCATTTCGTCCGGTGCCGCCGTGTGGGCCGCACTGCAACTGGCCAAGCGCCCCGAGAACGAGGGCAAGACCATCGTGGCCCTGCTTGCCGACACCGGCGAGCGCTACCTGTCCACGGCACTGTTCCAGGACTAAGGGCCCGTCACTTGTCGATAGGCCCAAGGCACGCCGGTCTACCCTCTCTTCTGGCTGCCTGAGCCCATCTCGTTAGGGTGTCCCACGAGACGTCCGAACTTGCTACAATGTCTGCGGCGCGGAACCAGCCTCCCGCGCCGCTTTTCTTTTTTGGCCACATGCCACCAAGGAGAACCTCCCCATGCACAACAAGCGCGTGCTCGTCGCCATGAGCGGCGGCGTCGATTCCAGCGTGACCGCGTACCTGCTCAAAAGCCAGGGCTACGAATGCGTCGGCGCCACCATGCGCCTCACCTGCCCCGCGCCCGATCCCACCACGGGTATGAGTAAGGTCGACCGCGACATCGCCGATGCAAAGGCCGTCGCCGAGCGTCTGGGGATCCCCCATCATGTGCTCGACCTGCAGCAGACGTTCGACCGCAACGTTATCGAGCGCTTTGTGAACGCCTACCAGGAGGGGCTGACGCCCAATCCGTGCATTATCTGCAACCGCCACATAAAGTTTGGCGCGCTGCTCGATGCGGCGCTGGACATGGGCTGTGACTACATCGCCACGGGACATTACGCAAAGACGAACCAGGCGCCCGATGGCACCTGGCAGCTCCATCGCGGCGAGGACCCCAAAAAGGACCAAAGCTACTTTTTGTATTCGCTCACGCAGGAGCGCCTGGCGCACACGATCTTTCCGCTGGCAGGCCTGGATAAAGAGCGCGACGTGCGCCGCATAGCCGCCGAACAGGGCTTCATAAACGCCAAGAAGGCCGAAAGCGAGGACATCTGCTTTATTCCAGACGGTGACTACGCGGGCTATATCGAGCGTCGCTGCGGACATCCCGCTGCACCGGGCGACATTGTGTGGCGCGACGGCAGCGTGGTCGGGCGCCACAACGGCGCGCTGCGCTACACCATCGGCCAGCGCAAGGGTCTGGGCGTCGCGATGGCGCATCCCGTGTATGTGACGGGCGTCGACGCCGCCAACAACACCGTGCATCTGGGCGAGGCAGAGGACCTGACCGCCGCTGCCCTCACGGCCGATGAGTGGATATGGAGCGCGCCGGACGCACGCATGGAGGCGGAGCTCGACGCCGGCGGCATTCGCGTAGGTGCCAAATACCGCTACCGTCAGAAAGACCAGGCAGCGACCCTTACGCGTGACGAAGACAGGCAAATGCTGCTGACCTTTGACGAGCCGCAGCGAGCCATCGCCCCCGGCCAAGCCGTCGTCGTCTATCGCGGCGACATCGTCCTGGGTGGCGGTACGGTGACCGGCGCGCTTAAGTAGCCGCAGGTTTATCGCTGCACGTGTCGAAGCACCTCAACAGCGGCACTAACCTCGATTACGCGACGCTCGAGGCCGCGGCAAATGGCCTCGAGTCGACCCCCCGCCGTGGCCCATTCGCTCTGCGAAAGAATCTCGATCGCCTCATCAACAAATCCGTTGAGCCGCGACGAATTGAACCAATCGAGTGAGTCCGCAAGCGCCAGCTGGACGGAAGGGTCGGGCCCAAACGGCTTAGCGGAAAACCCAAACTCCCCAGCTGCGAGCACGGCAGTTGGTACGTTGTACCACAGGCAGTTGCCGCTATCGAACAGCAGAGCAGGCCTTATCTCCAGGGTGTCGACATTGCGGATGATGCCGAAGTTCCGCCAATGGCGGTCGCTGTTGGCCAAAAGGGCATCGCAGACAATCATCTGCGACATAGACCTTCTCACGGCAGCCTCGTCTGCTCCATGCTTACCAAGGAAGCGGCAGTACCGGTCGTACGTCGAGTTTCCCCGCTGGCTACCAAGTGCGCCCTTAACGGAAACAGCCGGAACGTATTCCTCACGGCCGTCAAGAAAGTCGTCGCACAGGCACACAGGGCCATCGAACATCCGCTCAACCGTATAAGGAACAAACTCGCCCTCCGACAGCAAGCGACGATGCAGAGCCGTTGCAACCGCCTCGTTAAAGGGCCGTTGGTCATCCATGCCGCACCCCTTGACCAGAACGCGAACACCGTTGCGAATCATCCACGATTTAGGAAGCTCGCCCTCGGATGTGTTGTCGGGATTTTTAAGACCGATGCCTTCCAGCCAACCCGAGCGCTCTTCGGGCGCCGATCGCTCAAAATCGTTCTCGAAGTAATTGAGGTTTCGCCATTCGAGCCCGTCGCATTCTGCCGGCCGCAGCCAATAACAATCCGAAAGTGATAGACCCAGGCACTGAACCGGCACCTCAACGCCGTTAGCAATCCCCAGCTCGCGGTAGCGCGAAATAAGCCCAGGGCGGACGTCAGGCACCGACCGATGGCTCCACCACACGTTGAGCTCCCGTTTATTCACCGTAGGAGAAGAGCTCGAGCACGTGCCAAACGGCATTCGTTGCGCATCGAGGACCTCGGCGATTTCGAAGGGAAACTCACGCGTCGGATCAAATGAGACACGAGCGACCTCGTAATCGGCGGACATCAGCGTAAACTTGCGCCCCACATCGGCCGCAGGACGACGTCCACGTTTGCGGACCTTTTGATAAGCGACCGCGGAATTGTACTCGACCATCTTCCGTCCGCCCACAATATCGCACGCGAGCGTTCCCGATGAGGCAAGTTGAGATATGCGGGCTTTCGTAACGCCCAGCAGGCGGGCAGCATCACCCATAGACAAGTACTCAGACGTATCCATACACCGCATCACCTCGTTAAGTAATTTAAACGTTTAGTTAATAGATTACATACATCATAATACTAAACAACCAAAAGCGAAAAAAGGCCCGAGAAATCGGGCCTTAGCGATTGGTCAGCCGAGTCGCAAGCTACTCCCCTAGCGCTGAACGTAGGCGCGAACCAACTCGTAGGTATTGCGCACGCCGTCGATGTGGCTGCGCTCGTAGTTGTGGCTCGCGTACACGCCGGGGCCGATCAGACCATGGCGAATGTCGTAGCCGGCCGAGAGCGTGGCCTCGACGTCGGAGCCATAGTGCGGGTACACATCGATGGCGTAATCGAGCTCCAGCTCGCGCGCGATGTTGGACAGCGTGGTTACCAGGTCGTAGTTGTACGGACCGCCCGAATCCTTGGCGCAAATCGAAACCATGCGCTCGGTGCAGCCCAGGTCGTCGCCCACGCAGCCCATGTCCACGCTGATCATCTCGCGCGTGTCGGCCGGCACAAAGGCGCCGCCGTGACCGACCTCCTCGTACACCGTAAAGAGCAGCGACACCTTGCGCGAAAGCGACACCTCGCCGTCAGCAACGGCGCGGGCCAGACCCAGCAGAATCGACGCGGACAGCTTGTCGTCCAGGAAGCGGCTCTTAATGTATCCGCTCTCCGTCACCGTGGTGCGCGGATCCATAGCGATGATGTCGCCGGTCTGAATACCCAGCTCGAGCACATCGTCCTTGCTGTCGACGTTCTCGTCGAGCAAGATCTCCATGTTCTTCTCGATGGTTTTGACCGGCTCATCGGCCACGTGCGCCGAAGGCTCGGTATTGAGGACCACACCCGTGTACACATTGCCGTCACGCGTGTAGACGGTGCAGTTCTCGCCATCGGCCGTAGACCACTGGTGTCCACCAAGCGTCGTGGGACGCAGGCGGCCATTGTCCTTAATGGAGCGCACCATGGCGCCCAGGGTATCGACATGGCTCGCCAACACGAGCGGCTCACCCTCACCACCAAGCCCAACGAGCACATTGCCCTTATTGGAGCGCTCGGGCCCAAAGCCCATATCGCGCAACGTCTCCATCAGATAATCAGTCGCCGCACGGGTATAGCCTGTAGGCGAAGCAATAGAAGTCAGCGCCTTCAACTGGTCAGTAATATAGGAGAGCGTAGAATCCATCTTGGACACCAAAGTCACCCTTTCATATCGAATTAAACCCACAGCAACGATACCACCGCGAACCATCTTTTTACCTAGCGAGATGACCCATCGAGCTCTTCAGAACTGCGCCCGCCACGATAACGAGCCGTCGGGCCCCTGCCCGTTAGCCCCACAATCTTTCCGCAGGACGGAGGAAGCCCCCGCCGCACGAAGTGCGCAGCGGGGGCTTCCGACATGTCCGAGGACGATTGTGGGGCTAACGGGCAGGGGCCCGCCGAACCAAGTTAGGCAGCCGGGCAGATCTTCTTGAAGAGCTCGATGACGTCGTCGAGCGTCGCCTCGCGCGGGTTGCCCGGGAAGCAGGCGTCGGCCATGGCGTCCTTGGCCAGGACCTCGATTTCGTCAGCCTTCATGGCCTCGCAGACGTGCGGGATGTTCACGTCGGCGGAAAGCTGCTTGACGGCGGCGATGGCAGCATCGGCGGCCTCGTCGGTGCTCATGCCCGTGGTGTCAACGCCCATGGCGACGGCGACCTTGGCCAGGCGCTCGGCGCAAACCGGCTTGTTGAACTCCATGGCGATCGGCAGCAGCATGGCGCAGGCGACGCCGTGCGGGGTGTCGTAGTGAGCGGACAGGGTGTGAGCCATGGCGTGGTCGATGCCCAGGCCGACATTGGAGAAGCCCATGCCAGCGACATACTGGCCAAGAGCCATGCCCTCGCGGCCGGAGCCGGGCTTGCCGGACTTGGCCTCGGCAACGGAGTCGCGCAGGTTCTCGCTGATCAGCTTGATAGCCTCAAAGTGGAACATGTCGGAGAGCTCCCAAGCGCCCTTGGTGGTGTAGCCCTCGATGGCGTGGGTCAGTGCGTCCATGCCAGTGGAAGCGGTCAGGCCGGCGGGCATGGAAGCCATCATGTCGGGATCGACGACAGCAACCTCGGGGGCATCGTTGGTGTCGACGCACACGAACTTGCGGACCTTCTCGGGGTCGGTGATGACGTAGTTGATGGTCACCTCAGCGGCGGTACCGGCGGTCGTCGGCACGGCGATGGTGAACACGGCGTGGTTCTTAGTGGGAGCAACGCCCTCGAGGCTGCGGACATCGGCAAACTCGGGGTTGTTGATGATGATGCCGATGGCCTTGGCAGTATCCATGGAGGAGCCGCCACCGATGGTCACGATAGCGTCAGCCTCGGCGGCCTTGAAAGCCTCGACGCCGTCCTTGACGTTCTGGATGGTGGGGTTGGGCTTAATCTCGGAGTAGAGGCTCCAAGCGATGCCAGCGGCGTCGAGCTCGTCGGTCACCTTAGCGGTAACGCCAAACTTGACCAGATCGGGGTCGGAGCAGACGAAGATCTTCTTGTAGCCGCGACGCTGGAGCTCGCCGGGGATCTCCTTGATGGCGCCAGAACCATGATAAGAAATGGTGTTGAGAACGAAACGATTAGCCATTGATAGCCTCCCATCGTGTGCGGGGCACCCATTACGCCCCGCGCTATAAGTCCCATCCTAACGCTTTTGAAACAAAAAACACGTGAGAACATCAAAAGTGTTAAAGCGTTTCAACAGATGATGAAAAATAATGCGGCAAAGGGACAGCCCCTTTGCCGCATTCGGTTACTTTCGGCAGCCCTCTTTCCAAGCCTCGGCCGCAACCTTCCAGCGTAAGCGCAAGTCGCGCTCGCGGTCGATGAACATGATGGCAAACGCGACAAACAGCAGCAAGCTCGCTACGACGATGGCGTGCAGGCCCATGCGCTCAATACACCAGTTGCCCAACACGGCGCCAAACACAAAGGTAAAGATCACGCCAAAGTACAGCAGGCCGTTTTCCAAAAAGCCGCGCCTGTGGGTGATGATGTAATCGTCCACGTTTTGCAGCGCGTTGCGCAAGTTGCCGATGCACATGGTCGTAGCGATGCCGTGACCGTGGATCTTGCGGAAGCTCTCGACCTGCATACCGCAGGCAAACGAGGTGAGGCAGTTGGCGAGCAGGTTGTAACCGCCACCGGGAATAAAACTCACGCCCAGCAAGATGACGGCTTCAAAGAACACCGTCACCTGACGCCAGTGGATCACGCTGCCAAACCGCTCGTGTACCAGATCGGCAAGCATAATACCCACGGCAAACGACACCACAGGGAAGAAGTAGCGCCCCGCAAGTGCCCAGTTGCCCTCCGAGATGCTCACGCCCACGAGCAGGATGTTGCCCGTCTGCGCGTTAGCGAAAACATGGTCGCGCCCAATATACGAATACACGTCCATAAAGCCACCGGCGAGCGCCAAGATGATGCCCAGCTCAATAGACTCCGATATCTGTTTGGCACGCTGCATCGTCGTGCATCCTCCTTGTTGACGACTCTCTCGTGCGTTGGCGGAAACATAGCCGCCGTTCATACTGTAACCCATTGACAACATGGCGTGCGCGCGAGACGGCTTCCCCAGCGCGCAGATACACAGTCTGGAAACAAACGGCGGGCTCGGCGCCGACGCCCGACGCCTCGTGTACTCCACCAGTCTTTTTAGCCCCGTCCCAAAAAGACTGGTTACAATTACGTGCAGCATACTAACAACGGGAGGAATCGTGGCAAAAAAGCCCCAGGACGCTCAGCACAACCAGCATGGCAAGCATGCCCAGCGCGGCCAGCAGCAAAAGCGTGGCGGCAAGGCCCAAGATTCGCGCCCCACGCATACCCCGGCTGCGCCCGTCCGCCCCTGGCGCCCGGGCCGCGATAAGTTTCTCCCCGTCAGCCGGGCCGACATGGATGCGCGCGGCTGGGACCAGTGCGACTTTGTCTACGTCTGCGGCGATGCTTACGTGGACCATCCCAGCTTTGGCATGGCCATCATCAGCCGTGTCCTCGACGCGCACGGCTACAAGGTGGGCATCATCTGTCAACCCGACTGGACTGACCCCGCCAGCATCACGGTGCTCGGCGAGCCGCGCCTGGGCTTTCTCGTCAGCGCCGGCAACATGGACTCCATGGTCAACCACTATTCGGTGACCAAGCACCGCCGCCACACCGACGCCTATACCCCCGGCGGCGAGGAAGGTCACCGCCCCAACCGTGCCGTCACGGTCTACGGCAACCTCATCCGTCAGACGTTCAAGGACGCCCCCATCATTATCGGCGGCATCGAGGCGAGCCTGCGCCGCCTGGCCCACTACGACTACTGGCAGGACAAGCTCAAGCGTTCGGTACTGCTCGACTCGGGCGCCGACATCCTCATCTACGGCATGGGCGAGCACGCGATCGTCGAGATCGCCGACGCGCTCGACGCGGGACTGCCCGTCGATCAGATCACCTATATCAACGGCACCGTTTACCGCACAGGCTCGCTCGACGAGGTCTACGACTACGACCTGCTGCCCAGCTGGGACGACCTTACCGCCGACAAGCTCAACTACGCGCGCAGCTTTAACGTGCAGCAGCAAAACATGGACCCCATCACCGGACATCGCCTGGTAGAGCCTTACCCCAACAGCGTCTATGTGGTGCAGAACCCGCCGTCGGCGACGCTCACCACCGATGAGATGGACGAGGTGGCCGAGCTCCCCTACGCACGCGATTGGCATCCCGACTACGACGCGGCGGGCGGCGTGCCGGCCTTTGCCGAGATCAAGTTTTCCATTAGCTCCAACCGCGGGTGCTTTGGTGAGTGCTCGTTTTGCGCGCTCACCTTCCACCAGGGCCGCGTGCTGCAGATGCGCAGCCACGACTCGATCATGCGCGAGGCCGAGCTGCTCACGCGCGACCCGGAGTTTAAGGGCTATATCAACGATGTGGGCGGACCGACGGCAAACTTTAGCCGCCCTGCCTGCGACAAACAGCTCAAGCACGGCGTGTGCAAGAACAAGCGCTGCTTGTGGCCGAGTGTGTGCAAGAACATGGTGGTCGACGAGAGCGGCTACACACAGCTGCTGCGCGACCTGCGTCAGCTGCCGGGCGTCAAAAAGGTCTTTGTGCGCAGCGGCATCCGCTTTGACTACACCATGGCCGACGCCTCGGACGAGTTTTTGCGCGAGCTGCTGGAGCACCATGTCTCGGGCCAGCTGCGCGTGGCACCCGAGCACGTGAGCGACGCGGTGTTGTCCGTGATGGGCAAGCCGAGCCGCGCCGTCTACGACGCGTTCTGCCGTAAATTTGAACGCCTGAACCGCGAATACGGACTCAAACAGTACGTAGTGCCGTACCTAATCTCGAGCCATCCCGGCTCAACGATGAAGGAAGCCGTGGACCTTGCCGAGGCCGTACGCGACATGGGCTATATGCCCGAGCAGGTGCAGGACTTCTACCCCACGCCGTCCACCATGTCGACGTGCATGTACTACACCGGCGTGGACCCGCGCACCATGGAGCCGATCTATGTGGCGCGCGACCCGCACGAAAAGGCCATGCAGCGCGCGCTCATCCAATATCGCAAGCCCGAGAACTACAAGCTTGTGCGCGAAGCACTGGAAAAGGCCGGCCGTCGCGATCTGATCGGCTACACCAAGCATTGCCTGATTCGCCCCGTGCCGCCACGCCCGGGCGAGACGTCTGCTGGCGGCGGGCATGGCACCGGCAAGAAGGGCGGCAAACCGCATGGCGGCGCCGGCAAGGGACCCAAAGGCAGCAAGGGCCACGGCGGCATGTCGCGCGCACAGAACACCGCCGGTCGCAATCGCGCGGCCCAGGGGCGTCAGGGCGCCAACGGAGGCGGGCGTCGCAACTAGGGCAGCGGTGCGCTCGCTGCGTCCACCCCACACGCGTGGCGCAGCGAGCGCATTGCCTCAACGAGGATGACGCCGGCAATAGCGACCGTAATTGCCACATCGAGCGGCGTGTTCACAAACCAGAGCAACGTCATGAGATACGACCCAGCATTAAAGGCAAAGTGCAGCAGGATCGTGTAGCGGAGCTTTCCGGTCGTCACGAGCACCCAACCAAAGATGAGGCCAGCGGCACCCGCGTAGCAACCCTGCACCCAATTCATGTGCATAAAACCGAAGATTGCCGCCTGCAGTACAATCGCCGCTGCGATACCCCACGTGCTTGGGGCCGCCCAGGGCACCATGGCGCCGTCCTGCGCGCTCGCACGACGCCGGCGCTTCCAAAGTGGGCGGCACTGCGGATTAAACGCTCGGAGCGAAAACTCAAAAATAATGCCGCGCACCAGCAGCTCTTCACAAAATGGGGCACCGAGCACCGTAGTCAGGACGGCGAGATAGCTGGTGTCGCCCATGCCTGTTTCCTCGACAAGCTCGCTGTAGTCGGCCGCGGCCTCGGGCAACAGCGACAGCACGGCGTCGGTCACGTAGCCAACAACCACCTGCAGGGCCAGGCCAATCACGATAACGCAGGCGATGCGCTTCCACGCCCCACGCGCTCCCCCGCCGAGCGGATGCTCGCTTTGCCGGCGTGCCATAAACGAACGCGGCCACAGATAACGCCACCACAGTAGCGCCATCAAAAACGATGCCGTCTGCGCGACGGCCTGAAGCAATTGGATGTCGAGACCATCGATCGAAAAACCCATGAACACCGATGCGGCGCCAAGGGCGGAGAACAAAACGACGCTCAGGGCAATATCGGCAGCGACGACGCCAAAACAGGCAAGCGCCCAAATCATCGCATTGAGCATGCCAACCTCCTCAAAACCGTTCCCTAGTTCTACCACAACTCGGCAGAGAGCCGATCCCATGGGGACGGAGGAAAACGGATCACTTATTGATGAGAATCGGGCGCAGTGCCAAAAGCCCCGTTGGGCGAGATGTCGAACGGGAAGGTGCCGCAGCGATTGAACGCGGCGATAAACATGCGGATGGCGTTGGACGGCGTGGTGCCCACGAGCTGAGTTGCCGCCGCGAAGGCTGCCTTCTCCTCGGGCAAGACCTTCGCGACTACGGGGGTCATGTGTTCTGCCATGGCGCTTCCTTTTTGAAACGACGGTAGTGCGGATAGATGCGGGCCACGCGGCTGGGCGACGGGCTGTGAAGGCAACCCGATTGGCCCGCATCCGGAGTTTGTTTCTGCGGCGTTGGTATTACTTGGTATTCCTAAGTATTACCCCGCAGATAGAATACCACACCCGACCCCATGGGGACGGAGGAAAACGAATCATTTTGTTGCTCAGTTAGTATTTAGAGCGTGATGATGTCCGAGATATCGAGGGCCTGAACGTCGACGACATCGTGCGTGGCGAGCAAGAGCGTGCGACCGTCGAGCAGGTCTAGCACGGCCTCGGCCGTCGCATCGCGCGCGGCGGCGTCCAGGCCGGTAAAGGGCTCATCCAGAATGACGGCACAGCCGCCACACAGCAGGGCGCGGGCGATCTCGACGCGACGGCGCTGCCCGCCCGAAAGCTCGGCCACGCGAGCATGCACGTCGATCCCTGGCACCAGCAGGCGCAGTAATGCCGCGGCGCTCGAAGCATCCACGCGCGCATCGGCGCACACCAACACGTTATCCAGCGCCGAGGCGGATTCGACCAAGCGTGCATCCTGAAACACCATCGAGCACGGCGCGGACTCCCCCGCCGCTAGCGCAAGCAGCGTCGACTTGCCCGCACCCGAAGCACCCATCACACAGATACGCCCGCCCGCGGGCACGTTGAGCACCAGACCATCCAGCGCCGGAGCCCAGGGCGCGCGATCGCCCACGGCAAGCGCAAGCTCCGCCGCAGCGCTATCGCTCGCAGCCCCCGCACGCCCGCGCAGTCCATGCCCATGCGCCCGCACGGCCGCGCGCCACGCCACGGGTCCCGAAACCCGCAGAAGCCACACCAGCACGCGCTCACACGCCCACGAGGCGGCAACGACCAGCACGGTCCACGCCAGCAGATCAGCCGTCTCAATCAAAAGCTTTGCCTGATAGATGCGCTCGCCCACGGTGCCCACCGCCATGCCGATCAGCTCGGCTGCCACGCCGGCCTTCCAGCTCATGCCGATCACGGCCCGGGCGCACGAAAGCGCAAACGGCAGGACTTCGCGCCAGGTGTGGGCGCAAAACAGGCGCCAGCCGCGCACGCCATGCAGACGGAACATCTGCTCCAGCGGTTTATTCACCTGAGCCAGCCCCTCGGCCAGCGAAAAATACACGCCCGGCAGCGCCATCAAAAAGACCGCGGCGATGCTCACGCGCGCCGATCCCAGCCAAATGAGCAGCAGGACCACCACGCAGGCAACCGGCGTCGCCTTGACAAACGACAGCGCCGGCGCCACCAGGCGGGCAAACGCACGCGAACGTGACGAAATCCCGGCCAGCACGCCACCACACACCGCGGCAAGCGCCAGCCCGCCCAATATCCGCGCGCCCGAGCCCGCCAAAATCGCCCAGGTACCGCCATCGCACACCAGGCGCAGCAGCGCCAAGGCAACAGCACCCGGCCCCGGCAAGATCAGTGGCTGCGCCACCAGCGCCGCCGCGAAGACCCACACGGCAAGCCAAAAGGCGGCGACGGCACCTGCTGCCGCCACCGCCTTCATACGCTCTGTCATTTGTCGAGCAAACACACGCACGGGCTACTCCATGTAGTAGAAATCGTCAGCCGGAAGTTTACCACCCACGGCGCTCGCGTCCGCGTCGGCCAGCACCTGCAGATACCCACTAAGTGCCGCCTTCATATCCTTGCCCGTCTGGCACACAAGCATGCACCCGGGAATCGCCTTCTCGGCAATCTTGGCGTTGTCCACGATGCCGGCATCGACCACGGCCTGCGCCCAGTCTGCCGGCGCCGCATTGACGGCCTTAACGCTCGCCGCATGGCAGTTCAAGAACTCCGCCACGGCCTCGGGATGTTCCTCGGCAAACGCGCGGCGCACCACGGTCACGCCCGTCAGCAGGCGCGAACCCGTGTCACCTGCCAACTCGTCCCACACATCGGTCAGGCTTACCGGAGCCGACAGCCTGCCTTCGCTCTTGGCGATGGCAGCGGTCTTGAACGGCTCCGGCAGCACGCCCACGGCGGACGGGTCGGCAAGCAGGGCCGACAGCACCTCGGTGGGCTCGCTCTTAAACTCGAGCGTCACCTGGCCGGTCAGGCCTGCGCGCTCCAGCAGGTAGTTCATGACGTACTCCGGCGTGGTGCCCTTGCCCGTCATATAGACGGTATGGCCCGCCAGATCGCCAAACGAGGCCACACTCGCGTCGCCCGTCACAACGTTCAGCACGCCCAGCGTGTTGATGTCGATGACCTGCACCGCACCCTCGGTCTTGTTGTAGAGCACGCTCGCCACGTTGGCAGGCACCAGGGCGATATCGACATCGCCCTGAATCACCTTGGGCACGATCTCATCGGCTGCAGTGCTGATCGCAAAGTCGAACTCGTTGTCCGTCTCACCATCGGCCGCCCGGTCCATAAACTGCACCAGACCCATCGACGTCGGACCCTTGAGCGAGGCGACGTGCACCTCAACCGGCTCGGCAGCGGCACCGTCAGCAGCAGACCCGGCAGCCGAGCCCGCGGCGGACCCGGTACCGGCAGCCCCGCCGCCACAGCCCGCGAGCGCAAGCGACAGGGCGCCCGCGGCGAGCGCCGAGGCAAACCCCCGGCGCGACATCTCAAAATCAAACGCGCGCATCGCTAGCACGTCCCCTCGTTAGGCATCGTCCATGCGTGATGGTCGGTATGCAGCAGCTCCTCGGCCAGCGGCGAGAGCGGCTCGCCCAAGAACTCGCGGTAGCACGCCTGGACATCGGGATTCTCGTGCGAGAAGCGAATGTCCGCAGCGGCATCCAGACCCCACAGCACCTGACCGCGCTCGGCTGCCAGCTCGCAGCCGTCGTGGATGGGCTGACCGCCGCCACCGACGCAGCCGCCCGGGCATGCCATGACCTCAACGAAGTCATAGCTCACGCGGCCGTCGCGAATCGCGTCGAGCAGACGGGCGGCGTTGCCCAGCCCGTGTGCCACGGCGACGCGCACCTTGGTGCCATCGATACCGGCCACGGCCTCCTTCCAGCCGTCCAGGCCGCGCACATCGGTAAAGAAGTCGGCGTCGGGGTTCTTGCCCGTCACCAGGTAATAGGCCGAGCGCACGGCAGCCTCCATCACGCCGCCCGTGGCGCCAAAGATCACACCCGCGCCCGTGCCAAAGCCCAGCGGCGTGTCGAGCGGCTCCTCAACCAGCGTGTCGACGCTCACGTGGCTCGCGCGGATCATGCGCACCGTCTCGCGCACCGTCAGCGCAACGTCCACATCGGGCGTGCCGTCCTCGCCCACCATGCTCGGCAGCGCGCACTCGGCCTTCTTGGCCGTGCACGGCATCACGGACACCACAAACAGACGCTCGGGCTCCACGCCCAGCACCTTGGCGTAGTAGGTCTTGGCGATGGCGCCAAACATCTGCTGCGGCGACTTGGACGTGGACAGGCTGTCGACAAACTCCGGGTAGCGCGCCTTCACAAAGCGTACCCAGCCCGGGCAGCAGCTCGTGAACATGGGCCAGCTGCGGCTGTCGCCCTCGCCCTTGGCGGCCTTACCCAGGCGCTCGAGCAGCTCGGAGCCCTCCTCCATAATGGTGAGGTCGGCCGAGAAGTCGGTATCGAACACGTACTCAAAGCCCACGCGGCGCAGCGCACAAGCCAGGCGCTCGACAGTAGCCTCCTCGCGCGGAATGCCGAGCTCCTCGCCCCAGGCGCTACGCACGGCCGGCGCAATCTGCACCAGCACGATCTTGTCGGGATCGGCGATGGCATCGAACACGGTCTCGGTATCGTCACGCTCGCGCAGGGCGCCCGTCGGGCAATGCGTGATGCACTGGCCGCACGCGACGCAATCGGTCTTGCCGATCGGCGCACGCCCGCGGGTGCCCACGGCGGTATGCGTGGCGCGGTTGGTCAGATCCCAAATCCCTAAGCCCTGCACGCTCTCGCACACCTTGATGCAGCGCATGCATTTGATGCACTTGTCGTTATCGCGGATGATGGGGAAATCGAAATCCCAGCCCTCGCGCGCCAGGTGCTGCTCGTACGGCAGATAGAAGATGCCCAGGTCGTTGGCGATGGTCTGCAGGTTGCAGTTACCACTGCGCACGCAGCTCGTACAGCGCGAGTCGTGCTGGGACAGCAGCAGCTGCACGTTGGTGCGACGCGCCTCGCGGGCCTTGGGGCTGTTAGTGTGGACCACCATGCCGTCGAGCACGTAGTTGTTGCAGGCGGCAACCAGCTGGTCGCAGCCCTCAACCTCGACCACGCACACGCGGCAACCGCCGATCTCGTTTAGATCGCGCAGGTAGCACAGGGTGGGAATCTGGATGCCGGCGGACTTGGCCGCGTCCAGGATCGTGGTGTGCTCGGGTACCATGACCTCGCAATTATCGATCGTGAGCTTGACCATATTGAGTGCTCCGCTTTCGGTGTTGTCGCTGACAGTGGGGTTGTTGGGCTCTACCATTCCAGGTTCCTCCCTCCGCGGAACGCGCCAAAGCCAAAGTGGTCGCAACGCAGGCAGCGGCTTGCCTCCTGGCGTGCCTCCTCCTCGGTAAGGCCCTGCTCGACCAGATTCCAATCGTGGATGCGCTCGCCGGCCTCGCGCTCGCCCAGCTCGCAGCGGCCGCACTCGTGCTTGCCCTTAAACTGCACGGTCGGCAGCTCAACGTCGAGCTTGATCTTGTGGTCAAAGCCCAGGTAGCGGTCGATATTTGCCGAAGCAACGCGGCCGGCGTTGATGGCCCGGATGACGGTGGCGGGACCGGTCTGGCAGTCACCGCCGCTAAAGAGGCCGTCGAAGTTAGGCACGGCGCCGTCCGAATCGGTGACGACGCAGCCCCACTTGCAGGCGATGCCCATCTCCTCAAACGGCTTGGAATCGATGTCCTGACCAATGGCAACAAACACGCGCTCGCAGGGAATGACGCGCTCGGGCGTCGCGGCGGCACGCGGGGCCGGGCGCCCACGACGGGGCTCGCCGATAATCTGCGGCTGCACGCGCAGACCACTCACGCGACCATCTTCGCCCGTCTCAATAGCGAGCGGTGCGGTGAGCTCAAGAACCTCGCAGCCCTCGGCCTGGGCGCCGGCAATCTCGGCATCCTGGGCCGTCATGTCGCAGATGCGACGGCGGTAGACGATGCTCACCTTTTCGGCACCGCAGCGCACGGCAGAGCGTGCCACGTCCATGGCCACATTGCCGCCGCCGATGACGCACACGCGCTGGCCGCTCAGGTCGGGCAGTTCGTCGTCGCCGATGGCACGCAGCATCTTGACGGCCGACTCCACGCCGGGCGCCTCTTCGCCCGGAAGGCCGAGCTTCTTATCGCTGTGGGCGCCAATGGCCAGGTAGACGGCATCGAACTCGTCGCGCAGGCGGGCAAGCTCCTCGCCGTTGACGGAGTGGTCGAGTTCCACGTCGATGCCGGCGCTCAAGATCCAGTCGATCTCGGCCTGCAGGCGCTCGCGCGGCAGGCGGTAGCTGGGGATGCCGTAGCGCAACATGCCGCCCAAGTGATGACGCTGCTCAAAGATCGTCACCTTATGGCCCATCACGGCCAGGTAGTAGGCGCAGGAAAGGCCGGCCGGACCGCCGCCAATCACGGCGATGCGCTTGCCGGTGTTGTCGACCACGCTGGGCTTGTAATCGTTGAGGTCGCTGTGCTCAACGGCAAAACGCTTGAGGGCAAGGATGTTCATGGGATCGTCGACCATGCCGCGACGGCAGTGCATCTCACAGGGATGCTCGCACACCAGGCCGCAAACGAGCGGCAGCGGGTTGTTCTTGCGGATGACCTTGACGGCATCGGCATAGCGGCCGGCCTCGACCAGCGAAATGTAACCAGGAATGTCGACGTGCGCCGGGCAGCCCGAGACGCACGGGACGCGGGCCTCGCGGTCAAAGCCACAGGAGTGCTCGCGGATATGGTGCTCAAAGTCGTCGCGGAAACCGCGGATAGCCGTAAGCGCCATGGCGCCGGCCTCGTAACCGATGGCGCAGTCGCTCGAAAGATAGATGGTGCGGGCGGTGCGCTCGATCAAGTTGAGCGTGGACTCGTCGGCGCGGCCCTCGAGCACATCGGCGAGCAGGTCGCTCAGCGCGCTCAGGCCCACGCGGCAGGGCGTGCACTTGCCGCAGCTCTGGGTGGAGCACAGGTTGACGAGCGCCGCCGTAAACTCGACGGGGCACGGGGCGAGCGAACTCACCGCCAGACGACGTCCGAGTGCATCGTGCAGGTCGTCCATGACGGCCTGAGCGTGGCTGCGTTCCATTACGTGCAGTCGAGCCATAAGATCCCCTCTCACATGGCAGCCCGGAGGCGAGGCCGGGCGAAGTTGCTACACGCACAACACTGACCTAAAAAGTTGTTAGGTCTCCACGCAGTTCGGCAGGCGGTATGAAATGTCACCATCAGCGGTGAAAATGAACATTACCGCAGATAAATGCCATATTTGATAAAACGCGTTACCAAATAGCAATATCCAATGTGGAAAGGAACGCCTTACTTTTTTCCTTTTGATCCGTTTTCCTCCGTCCTCTTCGGATCACATGATCCCTTGGGGACGGAGGAAAACGGATCATTTTTGGAACAAAGGAGTCAGGCCACCATGCACCAATCATGAGTTGCGGTGAAATAGGGACTGAAAAGCCGCTCAAAAGGCCAAAACAGTCCGTATTCCACCGCAACTTAAGGACATTGGTGCAAAGTAACCTGACCCCTTTACACCAAAAAGGGCCCCGAGCGTAGTTGCTCGGGGCCCTTAGTTCGCCTCGCTCTAGCGTGCGACGCGTATGTTACTTGCGCTTGCCGCCGCCGTCACCGGGGCGACGGGAGCTACCGCCGCGCTTGCCGCCACGATTGTTACCATAGCTGCCACGGTTATCGCGACCGCCGGCACGACCGCCGCGGGAGCCGGCCTGGTTGCCGCCACGCCCGCCGCGATAGCCGCCACGGCGCTCCTCGCGGGTGTCGTCGTAGTTGCGCCAGTCATCGCGACGATCGCGGCTGGCACGCGGGTCGCGACGATCGCGCGACTCGTTAGAACGACCAGCGCCGCCGCGGCCACCGTTGCCACGAGCGCCCTCGCGACGCTCACCACCGCGGCCGCCATCGTGACCTCCGCGCTCGTCAAAGCGCTTGCCGCCGCGGGTACCACGCTCGTCACGCGAACCACGGCCTTCGCCGCCGCGGCGCTCATCGCGCCCGCCGCGTTCGCCATCACGACCGGAGCGACGACGGTCGCCCGAGCCACGCTTGCCGCCACGCGAGCCACGGCCCTCGTCCTCGCGCTCAACACGGCGACGACCACCGCGGTCCTCGTCCTCGCGGCGACGACGATGCGCCTCGCCCTGGAACTGCTTGGCGCGGCGCTCGGCACGGTTGCCACGCGGGGCCTGCTCAACAGCAGCAGCACGCTCCTCGGCAGCCACCTCACGAGCCACGCTCTCCACGGCCTCGTCCACGCGAGCCTGAACGCCCTCGCGCACGCGGGTCTTGCCGCCGCGCTTGGGACGGCTCGGGCGCTCGCCGTCGCTGCGGCGCTCGTCGCGACCGCGGTTGGAACGACCGGCCACATCGCCGTAATCGTCGCCGTTGCGCTTGCCGTCGCGACGTGCCTGCTCAAGCTTCTTCTTGCTCTTGGACTTGCCGCGCTTGGTCTTCTTCTTCACCTTAAAGGCCGAAGGATCGCGCTCGGGGTCAATCGCGGGCGGATTGGGGCCCACATGCAGGTCGCCGGCGTCATAAATGTCGGCCGTCTTGTCCATGAGCTTCTCGATCTCGTAGAACTCATCGACGTCCTGCTCGGTCACAAACGTAATGGCCCAGCCCAGCTCGCCGGCGCGGCCCGTGCGGCCGATGCGGTGGATGTAGTCGGTCGGCTCGGCCGGCACGTCAAAGTTCACGACATAGCGCACATCGCTAATGTCGATGCCGCGGGCGAGGACATCGGTTGCCACCAGCACGTCGACGGTGCCGTCGCGGAAGGCCGAAAGCGCGCGCTCGCGCTGGGCCTGGCTGCGGTTGCCGTGGATCGCGGCGGCCTTGATGCCCTTGCGCTCCAGACGACGGCAGCAGCTGTCGGCGCGGTGCTTGGTGCGCATAAAGACGATAGTGCGCTCCGGTCCCTCTTTCTTGAGGAACTCGGGCAGCAGGTTGTTCTTGGCCTCGATGGACACCGGGAACACAAACTGGTCGACGGTGTCGGCGGTCGACGTGGCAGGCGCGATCTCCACGCGAGCCGGGTCGCTCACCAGGTCGGTGATCTCGCCCACAGCCTCCTCGTCGAGCGTGGCCGAGAACAGCAGCGTCTGGCGCTCGGCCGGCGTCTCGCGCACAATACGGCGGACAGCGGGCAAAAAGCCCATGTCGAGCATGCGGTCGGCCTCGTCGAGCACCAGCACCTTGACTTCGTCCAGGTGGCAGGCGCCCTGCTCGATCAGATCGACCAGACGGCCCGGCGTGGCGACCAGGATGTCGCAGCCGTACTTGAGCGCCGCGGTCTGGGGCTTGTAGCTCACGCCGCCCACGACGGTTACGGCGACATGGCCGGTGACGTCGGCGATCTTGCCGGCGACCTCGTCGATCTGCTGTGCGAGCTCGCGCGTGGGGGTGATGACGAGCATCACGGGGCCGCGGCCGTTGCCCTCGGGTTTCTTGGAGCCGCGACGGCGGTTGCGGCCTCCGCGCTCGCGCACGGACTTGGGCGGAGCGATGTGCTCCAGGTTGTTCATGGTCGGCAGCAAGAAGGCGGCCGTCTTGCCGGTGCCGGTCTGAGCGGCGGCAAGCAGGTCGCGGCCCTCGAGCACCACGGGGATCGAGCCAGCCTGGACAGGCGTGGGCGCCGTGTAGCCCAGGTTCTCGATGGCACGAAGCATCTCGTCCGAAAGTCCCAGCTCGTCAAAGGCAGGCAGGTTCTCGGTCGCGGACTCGACGGTCTCGGCGGCGCTGGCCTCGTCGGCAGCATCGAAGGCAGCCTGGGTCATGGCCTCGCGGGCCTCGTCCAGAATCTCGGCGTCCGTGACGTCGGATACAGAATTACGCATATGTTGTTGTTCCTTATCTGCACGCGTTATGGGCACGGCATGCGGCCGCGCGAGCGTGCTTGGTAGTGCGCTAATACATACAAAAACGGGTGCGCACAGAGAGGACGTTGCTCAGCACGCTGGCGATCGCTTTGGCAACCCTATCACGCGCCGTCCAGACGCAGCAGCTCTAAGCGATGGAGCAGATTCGCCGCCGGTTAGTATACCCGCGCTTCGCATGCCCCCACGTAAACCACAGATGACGGGACGGACGGAGCCGAGCAGAGACCCCCGCCGGACAACATCTCAATCTGTAACAGTTATCGAGCAAATTGAGCTGTAGATGTTACAGATCGAGATTATTGACCGGCGGGGCGGCACTGGCTCCAACGCCGACAGCGGGACCGACCCCCTATTCCTTCACGAACTGCGGCGCAGGCGCGTTGTTCTCGAACGACCACGCACTAAACTCCGAAAGCCCGCTCATCATGCCGCCCGTAACCCCAGTCATAACAGGAAGGGTGTAGCGCCCCGCTTTGCCGTAGCCCGTCTGTACCGAAAGACCCTGGTCGTCTCCCCTATACACATTAATCCCGCCAGGCGACGAAGGATTCAGCACGAACACCAGAGCCGCGTCGCCCGCCTCTGCACCGGTAATCTCTTCGGCGCTGGTCACCAGGCCGCCGCCTCCACCAATCCTAAATCCCTTATAGCCACTGTCGTCGATGTCCTCGAGCTCAATATCGTCTTTTCTAAAGAACATGCGACCGCTCAGCTTCTTCCTCGAAAGCGAATAGTCCGTCGACAACTCGACGGAAATCGTCCCCTCATCCTCGTCATAGTTCGAAATCTTGAGGTAGATGTCCGGCGTTGCGGCGCCGCCGGAGTCCTCATAGGTACCCGAGATGTCGAGCATGGGGTCGGAATCGCCGTCATCGTCGTAGCGACCGGAATCCGAGAGGCTCCATCCTTCGTCGTCTTCGAAATAGTACGAGTACTCCTGATGGTACGACGGGTCGTAGTACCAGGGCGCACCTCCGGGGATCTCCTGCTTAACCGTGCACGACGAGCCATCGAGCTCAGGGTCCAGGTCCGTCAACCCGTTTTCCTCGTCAAAGTCGATGCCCCTCTTGGGTTCGGTCGACTTATCGTTGAGCTTCAAGGTCACGTTTGAAACCGCGTCGCCCGAACCTTTGACGCCGGTGAACGTAAAGTCCATCGTCGAGCGAAAGCTGCGGTTCGCCGTGACGGCTTCGGCCGAGCCGCTCACCAAACCATTGTTCACCGTCACGTTGCTCACCTTGACGGACTTGACTTTATACGCCGAAGAATTGACGTAGTCGCTGGAAACAAAGCCGCCAAAACTCTCGCCATACTGCTCGTCCACCGTCTTTTTGACAGCCGCCGTCGTCTGGTCGACCATCTTTTGGTGCTGAGCCTTCTGCCAGAACGAGAATCCCACAAAGCCGCCGACGCCTATAACAATAACGACAACGGCGATGGCCAGTCCTGCAGCGACCCTCTTTCCTCGGCGGGGCTTCTTAGCAGGAGCCATCGACATGGGGGCCGGAGCAGAGTCCGGCTGGAACTGCTGAGGTTGAGCCCAGTACTGCTGCTCCGGCTGAGCCTGCGACTGATCCCAATACTGCTGAGCATAATCGGCAGTATTCGCCATCGGCTCGTCAAAACCCTGGTCCATGACCCGGGCGCCGCAAATGGGACAAAACGTCGTGCCCGGCACCAGCTCGCTTCCACAACTTGAGCACCTCATGGTATCTCCCCTCAACACTGCAGAGCCATCCACGCGAGCG
Source organism: Collinsella sp. CLA-JM-H32B (assembly GCF_040098065.1). Taxonomy (NCBI): domain Bacteria; kingdom Bacillati; phylum Actinomycetota; class Coriobacteriia; order Coriobacteriales; family Coriobacteriaceae; genus Collinsella; species Collinsella sp. CLA-JM-H32B. Next base: position 44,918 of record NZ_JBBNNA010000005.1, read on the forward strand.
AACGCGCTGGTAAGCTCCTCAACCTCTTCTTGGCGCAAGCATATGAGAGGTTTTGTCCAAGACGTTGCGCAACATTGTCGAGCAGCAGGTTTCGCGCCGCCAGTAGCAGGTTTGTCTCGATCCGTAACAGTTACGGGTCAAAACTGAGTCTTAGTGTTACAGATCGAGACATACGATCAGCCCCTTAGACAACATCTCGATCTGTAACATCTGCAGGCTGAATCTTCGTCCAGATGTTACAGATTGAGACATACTGTCTGCTCCATCCAAAACATCTAAATCTGTAACAAGTAGAGGTCGATTCCTGGCCTAGATGTTACAGATCGAGACCGAAGAATCCCCCCCCTGGACAACATCTCGATCTGTAACATCTACTGAGCAAAACAGGTCCTTACTGTTACAGATTGAGATGTTTGATGTGTTGGGTGGAGAACTATCTTGATCTGTAACAGGTAGAGGCTGAAATCCCGCCCAGTTGTTACAGATTGAGACGAAATCTGTACACATGAACACCACTATTGGCGCCGTCGCAAGGTTTTTCGCAGTGTTGCGCAACAACTTTGTCCTATACCGCAGGTACCATAGATTCGAACGCAAGAACCATCAAAAGAAGGGAGCTCACCTTATGTTTTGCACGCAATGCGGAACGAAGTTGCCTGACGACGCGCGCTTTTGCACCAATTGCGGAGCGTCCGTAGCGCCCAAGGCAGCGACCCAGGCTCCGGCGCCCGCCGAGACACAGACTGCTGAGCCCGCACCCGCCGAGGCGCCCACCGTTGATCCGGGCGAGACCGTCGTTACGCTCGATGCCGTTGAGCCGACGTCCGAGCCCGCACCTGCACCCGAGACCGTCACCGACCCCGGCGAGACGGTCGTCACGCTGGACGCTGTCGATGCGGATCCCGGTGAGACCGTGGTGACCCTCGACGCCGCAGACCCGGAGTCGGACGCCCCGACAGACACCGCCGAGCCACAAGCTGATCAGACCGACCCCGGTGAGACGGTCGTCACGCTCGACGCCGTTGAGCCCACGACTGAGCCCGCGGCCGAGCAAACCACCGAGCCGCAGCCCGCAACCGACCCCGAGCCGGCCGCCGAGCCCGTCGTCATCGACGACGCCGCGCCCGTTGACGCCGCCGAGGCCAACGAGATCTTCGAGACCGACGACAACGCAGCCATCGCCGTCGCCTTCCCCGGCGACGATGCAGCCGAGCCCGCGGGCGTCGCCGACGACCCCACCACGCTCGTCAACGTCAATGACGACCCCACCACCATCGCCAAGTTCGACGAGGATGCCCAGGCGACCGCCGAGGCCATGGAGTCGCTCGGCGTGGCACACCCCACGGCTGGCGCCACCGTCGTCGACCTGCCCCAGCAGCAGATGACCGACACCACCATGCAGGCGGCGCCTATTCCGCAGCCGCAGCCGCAGCCACAACCGCAGATGCCCATGCCCCAGCAGCCGCAGCAAAAGAAGCGCCGCTGGCCGGTCTTCGCGGGCCTTGGTCTGGTCGCCGCCGGTGCCGCCGTGGCAGCCATCCTGCTACTCACGCCCAACGCCAACGCCGTCGAGATCACCTCGGGCAGTCAGGACGCCGTCGTGTGCACCGTCGATACCAAGGTCCTGCCCAAAAAGAAGGACCGCGTGATCCACAGCTACACCGCGACCCTTACGCCCAAGAACGGCGGCAAGAGCTACAAGATTAAGGTCAAGGGCGACGACGGCTTTACCATCGGCGACTTTGGCAAGGTCAAGCCCGGCGACTACAGCTGCAAAATCGAGGACACCAAGGGCAATACAGTCCAAAACTTCAACACCACCGTGGTCAAGAGGGACGACGCCAGCGCCGAGAAGCCTGCCGAGAGCGTGACCGTCAACACCCCCAAGAAGGACGACGACGCCTCTACCAGCACGGACAACGGCAGCTCCTCGGACACGACCTCCAAGGACGACGCCAGCAGCGACAACACCAGCAAGGACGACTCCACGACCGAGGACGATTCGAGCACGTCGAGCGACAGCACGAGCAGCTCCAAGCCCAGCAAGTCCGACAAGAAGACCGACACGTCCAAGGACACCACGAACACCACCGCGCCCGCCACGATTGACGACGCGACGTACAAGGCGGCCTGCACCGCCTACAAGAGCAAGCTCAACAGCCTGATCAAGAAGTATGGCGAGCCCGAGCTTGTCTCGACCGGCGCGAGCGACTACCAGATCAGCGGCGTCCAATTTGCCCAGCTCGTCGACTTTAACGGCGACGGCCTCGAGGAGCTCGTGACCGTTCACTCCAAGACCAAGGCAAAGTCCTTCAACAAGAAGACGCGCCTTTCGAACGGCGACTACGTCCTCGACGTGTGGGGCTACAACGGCAAGAAGGTCGTCAATCTCTACAGCGGTTCCCCGGAGGCGTCCAACGGCGGCTATGTCTTTGTAACCTTTAAGACCATGATCGGCGACTCGAGCAATCACGTCTATCTGACCCAGCTCATGTCCGACGACACGGCTGTGCTCGTTGACGACGATGCCGAGTACAAGTATTTCACCTACGACGGCACTGAGTTTAAGGCCGCCGAGGGCGAGCTCCACGGCGACAACTTCAACTACCAGAGCGCCTTCCTCATCAAGGGCTACAGCGACAACCTGGAGGACCAGGACGCCTCTGCCCCGGAGGGCGCCATCGACACCTCCAAGCTCAACCTCAACAACACGGTCGATACCGTCGAGCAAACGCTTATGGCGCTCACCACCAAGATCAGCGGTACCGATACCGATGCCGATGCGAGCAGCAAGTCGAGCGACTCGTCCAGCAGCAAGTCGAGCTCCAGCAAAAAGTCGAGTAAGTCGAGCAGCTCCAGCAAGTCGAGCAGCAGCGACGACTCCGACGATGAGAGCTACGACTCGGACTACGACGACAGCTACGACGATTCCGGCGACTACGACGACTCCACGGACTCCGTTCCGCCCACCGAGTTCACCGACGTCGACGAGTAGCGCCTAGCACCCCAGTCTCAGCGCACAAAGAAGCGCCCCGTTTCCGCCAGAGAAACGGGCGCTTTCTTGTAAGCAGAGTTACTGAACAGAACTATTTAATGTAGACCGAATCGATGATGTACTCCCAATCCGAATCGCCCGAAAGCGAATCGTACGATCCGAGCCACAGATTGGTCGATTTACCCACGTTGTTCGTCTTCCCGATCGTGTTAAACCCCGAGCTGAAGTGGTTGGAGATCATCAGCGTTCCCACCGTGTAGCCATCGTGGACAATCGTGTAATCGACCCACAAGCCGTTCTTGACGCCACTGTACGTGCCCTGTGAGGTCTTGACGTCCCAGTCGCTCCCCCAGTCCTCAGGAACTTCGAACGTAAACACGTCGCCGTCGTAGGTGCGGCTCTTGCGGCTCGCCTCCGAGACGGCCGCGTTATAGCTCGCGACCGCACCGTTACGCGCCGAAGAAGCCAAGCCTGCCAGACGGTCGGCCTCGTCCTTGTCGTCGCAGCCACCCTGGCGCGCGTAATTCTGCGCCATGGTGATCTCGCCAGCCTCAACATCCACGGCATTAATCGGATCGCCGAGCTCAAACTTGGCATTCTCGCGCAGATCGAGCTTCTCGCCCTTCTTGAGTGCGTCGCCCAGCTTAATGCTCACCGAAACGTTGGGTACGTCCCAAATCTCGCCATCGGCACCCAAGGGCGACGCGGCCACTGCAAGGCTGTAGCTGCCCTGCATGAGCTTGATACCGTTGCCCTCGCTGTCGACATAAAAGACCGTATCCACGTCCTTGCCGTCGACGTCGGTTCCCGTCACGTGCACCGGCAGCTTGGTGGCGCCGGTATCGGTATCCCACTGCATGCCGGTCGCCGTGATGCGCACCGGGTGTTTGGAGTGCTTGACGGCCTCTTCTTCCTTCTTCTTTTCGATACGCTCAATCTCGGCCTGCTGTGGGCGATACACGCCAAAGTAATAGCCGGCGCCGCCACCCGCAAGGATAGCCACCAGCACGCCAACCGTAATCAGTGCAGCCTTCTTGCCGCTCTTCTTGGGCCGCTGCGGACCAGGACCGCCTGCACCCATGTCGCAGACACCCGGCACGTCGACCGGCGGCATATAGGGCGGCAAGTCGCTGGCGCCCGTTACAGAAGCAGGCTGCCCATAGCCCCGCTGCGTCTGGCCAGGCTGCTGGTACGTCGGCTGTGCCGGAGCAGCATCGACAGGCCCAAACTCCTCCATAGGGGCACCGCAGCTGGTGCAGAAGTGCTGGCCGTCGGGCACGTACGAACCGCATTTAGTGCAAAACATAAGGTTCTCCCTTACTACAAATCCTTATCTCAGAGTGTAACCCGCGCCCCGGCAGCAACGTTGCGCAACAATTGCCACCTCATAGCAAAAGGCCCCGCGGAAGATCCGCGGGGCCTACGATAGTCTCCCGTAAGCGGGGCCGAGTCTAGCCCGCCAGCAGGCGTATCGACGAAATTAGTCCTCCTTGAGGACAAAGGAGCACACCAGGCCGGCAGCCGAGAAGATGAGCGTGAGGATGGCGCCGAATGCAGGCTGGACAAACGGTTTGATGGATGCGATGATTCCGGCCGTGCTGCTGCTACCCATCGAGGTAAAAGCCGAAACCAGGTTGCCCTCGATCTGACCGTTAACGACAAAGGACGCGATCACGCAGACCAGCGAAATGGCGGCAGTGGCGCCAAAAGCGGCAATCAGAACGACATCGTTCTTCTTGACAAACTTGAGGACGACGCCGGCAATCAGTGCAGCCAGGCAGGCAACCCACAGCACAAAGAAGATGGTAAGGACGTTGGCCGCCAGATTAATGGAGCCCACGGCGCTCTGGGCCTGCTGCAGTGCCGGAAGATCGGCATAGCTCGACATCTGCGTAATATAGGTATTGGCCGCCGATGCGATACCACGCAGGCTACCGGAAAGGCTAAAGACGTGCGGCATATCGAACGAGGTGTTGATGAATGCCTTGAAGGCGCCGCCCAGCTGCTGCTCGATCATAGCGGTGCTCGAGCCGCTCGCAGCCTGCTGCAGGGCATAGTCGAGGCCCTTGTCGGCAAACGGAAGCGAGACCCACGGCTGGAACATGCAGACGAACGATGCCACGGCGCCGCCAAGCATGGCGAGGGAACGCTTGCCAAAGCCCGTCGCCGCCGACAGCGTACCCTGGAAGTTGGAACCGGAGCCGCCAAACCCATGATGCGCGGCGGGTGCAGGTGCGGGCGCGGCAAAAGGCTGCTGCGGAGCCGGAGCCTGACGGGTAGGAGCTGCCTGCGGCGCAGAAGAAGCACCGACCATAGACTGACCGCAGTTACCGCAGAAGACGGCGCCATCGGGCTGCTGGGCTCCACAATGAGGACAGAACATTTCATTCCCCTTTCTTAAGGGAGCGGCCGGGCTCGATACCGCGTCCGCTCGTTCACCTTTGACAGTTAGAATCATCCGTCCAAAAATTCGAAAGTTGTTGCGCAACATGGAAAGCGACGGCAAGTTTTTTACCTGCCGTCGCTCGTCTACAACGTTTTGCCTGGTACAGACCGTTATCTGTTAACGAATCTCGACCGTAAAGACCTCATTGCCCATCTTGAGCTTATCGCCGTTCTTGAGCTTGACGAGCTCGCCGGGCTCCAGACGGTTGCCGTTGATGCACGTGCCGTTGGTAGAGTTCTTGTCCTCCACGGCAAAGCATTGGCCCGTGTAGCGCACCAGCAAGTGCACGCGCGAAATAGCCGTGTTGCCCTCGATGCGGACATTTGCCGCCGAGCCCTTGCCCACCGTGGCGGGGAACTCGGTAATGTCATAGCGGGTTCCGCGCTCGCGGATCAGTGCCATACGCGGACCATAGGCAGAACGCGGCACATCGGAGGCGATGCGGGGCAGCTCCGAGGACGACGGATGATCCGAGGACGCCATGAGATCGTCGAGCACCGTCACGCCCGTGCTGGGACGGTTGTAGACCGCATTGGGCTGGTTGTAGCCGGCAGCCGGCTGGTTAGCGCCAGCCGCGGGGCCACGAGGGATCACCACGTTACCGTTGGCGCCGGCGGGAGCGGCCGTAGGGGCAGCAGGATGCGAGCCGGGACGCACGGCAGGACCGGCGTCCGGGATGTTGGACGGACGGTTGTGCGAAGTACGCGCGGGACGCTGCACCGGCTGCTGAGGAGCCATACCGGCAGCAGGACGACCAGACTGCGGCATCTGGGGCTGCGCCATGGGCGCCACGCCAGGACGAGCCGTCTGCGGCATCGGAGCCGCAGCGGGGCGCTGAGCGCCCAGGCCCGTCTGCGCACCAGGCGCCTGCACGGGGCGCTGCTGCTGAGCAGGGGTACGAAGCGTGGCCGCGGCGGCGGCAGAGGCGCCACCGGGCATGTACTTGGCAAGCTCAGAGCCGCACTTTAAGCAAAACTTGCTGGTATTGGGGTTGTTGTATCCGCAGTGACCACAAAACATGATGGGTCCTTTCCGGCGCCGGGCGCCTTATTGTGCGATCTTGACGAGCTTGGGGTTCTCGGCCGAGGTGTCGAGCGCCCAAAGCGTAGAAGACTTGCCACTATTATCTGCCACAAAGAGCGTCGTGCCGTTGAGCCACAACGCCGAGGTTGAAGGATCGAAGTCGAGTCCGGCCTTGTCGGCAACCTTGTCGTAGTCACTCGAAAGGCCCGAGCTCGCATCGATCCAACCGAGCTCGCCCCCCGAGAGCACGAGCGCGCAACCGTGGCTATTGGCCCACAGGCGGCCCGCATCGGCATAAGCGTCAAACGAGCTAAACGTACCGCCCTGGGTGCAGCGCGAAAGCGTGGTGTGCCCATCGGTTCCCGTCAGCACGGCATAGAGCGTACCCTCGCCAAAGAAGGCATTCTTGAGCTGCTCGGAGCCAGCAACGTACGAACCAAAGGGGCCGTGCGTCTCTTGCGGATGCTCTGCCTCAGCCTCGGCATTCTCCTGCTCAAGCGTAATCTCAGCAGCAGACGAAACGTCGGCAAGCGTCGCCTCGCACACGGTCCAACCCGTATCGGTGGCAACCACCACATCGCAATGGGCGTCATCGGCAAACAGCCAGGCGCTCGATGCCGGCCGGGCGGCCACCAGGTGCGCCGCGTCCTTGTCGAGACGCCACACACAGGCCTTGCCGTCCTTGAGCGTCATGGCAACGGCGGTGCCATCGCGCACGACAAGCCCCTCAACATCGCCCTCGAGTGTCGCCACCGTCTTGACCTTGACCTTGGACTTGTCCTTGCCGCCCGCCCGCTTGGCGCACTCGGCAACGTCCTCAATCTTCATAATGCTGGCGCCGTCCGCATAATACAGATCGCCGTCGCAAACGTTCAGGTACTTTGCGGTGGTCTTGGTGAGCACGGTCGAATCCACGGTTTTGGTGCCCGAAGCCTTGCGTGCCAGGACATGCGAGCCATCCGCCCAATACAGATACGAGCCGTCGCACACCATCGCGTCGCCGCCCAGGCCCGCCTTGGCTTGCGCCTTAATCTTGCGGTCGCCGCCCATAAGGTCGAGCTTGCTTTCGGACTTCTTCTTTTGGGCCGAGACCTGCTGCGCCTCGCGCTTAAGATCCTGATCGCCCTTCCAAGCCACGCCAACGCCCACGACCACCGCAACAACCAGCACGGCAGCCACGGCAATCGCGATCTTTTTCGCCAGCGGCTTGCGGACCGCGGCGCGCGCGTTATCCAGATGGGGCGTCATGCGCGGGATCGAAGCGCCCTTACCAGCAGAGGCATTGGGGTTGACCCCCGCATCGCCATCCAGGTTATCGAGCGAGAACAGCGCGTCCTCCCCCGTCGGAGCCTGTTCGGCAGGCTTTGCGGCCGGCGCGGAAGTCTTCGCAAACCGACGGCCAGGCTTCTTCGCGGCCGGTTCGGCGACCGGCTCAGCAGCATGCGTGGCAACATCGGCAGCCTCGCCAGTGCCGACAGCGTGCGACCCAACACCCACCGCAGCGTCCTCGCCCGCACTCAGCGGTGCCCCGCAAAACGGGCAGCAACGCATTCCCTCATCGACCGGCTGTCCGCAAAACGGGCACAGTGCCTGTTTGGAACTCATCGATCAATCCTTTCCTAACAAAAATGGCGCCCCGCCCAGCAGTGGGGCAAGGCGCCGTAAAGCTCACAGATGCACAAGCGTCTTGCGAAGAGCTTACTTCTCCTCGTTCTCCTTGCGCTTCTTGGCGACGACCATGTAGATACCGCCAGCGACGACAACGATCGCGACGATGGTGCCAACCATAAGCGGCAGGTTGTTCATCCACAGAACGAAGGAGTCGTTGGTGACGAGCACGCCCGTAGCCTTAAGCTCCTTGGACTTGTTGCCCGCGGCATCCCAAGCGACAACGGTGACGTCCTGCTTAGAGGAGCTGCCGTCGAGCGTGAACTCGCGGATCGGGCTCTTCTCGAGCTGGTCGGCCGTAAAGGTGGCCACGGTCTTGCCGTTCACCTTGATCTGAGCCTTCGAGAGCTTGAGGTTGTCCTCGAAGCTCACCTTGGCCTTGTGCGAGGACTCCTCGTACTTACCGTTGGAGGCAAGGTCGACGAAGGAAGCAATGGGCGCGGTGTCGTCAACGGCAAAGTTGATCTCGGCCGCAGCGCCGGACTTCTTGGCGTTCTTGCCCTCCATGGTGTTCTCGGAGGAGTTGCCAGCGGCGTCCTCGCTGTGGAACAGCACGCGGTACGCGCCGTCCTTGTCGTAGTTGGACTTGCTGACGGTGTAGTTGTACTCGCTCCAACCGCTCGACGTGTCGGAATCGGTGGTGTAGTTGTCACCGCTCTTGAGCGTGGTGTTCTTGGTGTCGCGGGTCAGCTCGACGGAGGTCTTGTTGTCATCAAGGCCGGACGGGTTGATCTCGGTCACCTTAACATCGGTGGTCTTGGAGCTCTTGAGGTACTGGTCGAGCATCTTGCCGGTGTTATCGGAGATGACGTAGGTCGAACCAAAGCGGTTGACCGACCAGGTGACAGCCTCGGACTCGGTGTTACCGGCCAGGTCGATAGCCTGAACGGTCAGGGTGTAGACGCCGTCGTTGCCCTTGGTCTTGGCCGGGTTGAGGTAGCTCACGGACTTGTCGGTAGCCGAGGTGTTGATCGCGGCGCCCGCGTAGGGGTTCGGATCGTCCTTGGACAGCGGGTAGCTAATCTTGGAGACCTCGATGGAGGTGCCATCGGCAAGGTTGGTGTCGTGGACAGCGGCGCTCGGAGCGACCTCGCCAGCATAAGCCGTGCGGTTGACAACATTCTGGATGTCGATCTTGGGCTTGATGGTGTCGATCACGAACTCAGGCGAGGTGTAGGACTCGGACTTGTTGGTAGCCAGGTCCTCACCCGAGACGGAGAGCGTGTAGACGCCCTGGCCCGGGAACGTCACCGTAGCGGTGTGGGTATCGCCGTTGCTGGACCAGCCACCGATCTGGGCAGGAGTAGCCTCGTCACCGTTGCCGGCAGAGACCGGAGCCTCGATCTTGAACAGGTTCGGATCGAAGTTGTGCTCCTCAACCGTAATGGTAGCCGTACGAGCAGCGTTGTAATACTTACCGTTCTGAGCAGCCTCAGTGTTCCAAGACACATTCAGCTTAGGAGCGGTCTGGTCGATGACGAACTCCTCGCCATCAGCAGAAGAAGTATGCCCATCGCCACCAATGGCGTCATACACGTTAGCCTTGCCGACGACATAATCACCGTCTGCCGTCACCGGAATGTCAACATACCACTCGTCAGAGCTGCCGACCTGATGCCAATTGTCTCCCGTGGAGACCGTCGCGAAATTGGAACCGTCGCGAGTGACCTCGCAAATCGTCTGCGGGGCATATTCACGGGTGTACTTAAAGAAGGGGTCCGTGACCGTAATCCTAATCGTACGGCTATGGTTGTAGTAATCCTTGCCATTGGCGGTGCGCTGGGGGTTCGTATCGCTATAGCTAATAGCGACCTTGGGCCCAGAGCTCTCGGCAATAAGCTTAGCTACATCTTTTGAAATTTGATCCTTGCCCTTTATTTGCGATGCAGTGGTATCCAAAGCCATTCCAGAATTAGACACCGCATGGATTTTAATCTTATCGGTATCCAGCTCGCGGTCGCCACTGACCTCAAAGCTATAAAGCAAGCCGTCGTTCGTAGAAGGCTTCAATCCCTTCACATCAGAATTCGACTTGTTGTCGTGATAGTTGACATCAGTAGAATTGATTCCCGAAGCTCCAGCTTTAAGCTGGTAATCAACATTAAATGATTTGTCGGAGAACACAATGTTATCGTGACGCTTCTGGCGCGCTCCACCATATTTGATAGAAGTCGCCTCCACGGGAGTCGTATCCAGTTTATATGCAACCGAAACCTTTACGACGACACCGGACTCATTATCAAGAGCGAAAATAGTCTGCGTCTGCTCTCCGTTAGTCTCGGGAGCAGTCCAGCCCTTGAAGCCGTCTGCAGTTTCCGGAACAACCGTTGCAGCCGTAAGAGAATGGTTCTCCCAGTCTGCGGTCGGAGCCTGCTTTACCCAAGTGCCATGGTCAGAGGCCTTGAGATCGATTTTTTGGTTGTCCTCATTATGAATTGAATGAAGAACGATGTTGTCGTCCGCCCAGCCAATCTCTTCAAGAGCCTTCACGTGGACCGAATCCGGATTGCCAATCTCATAGTTTTTGTAGACGCCAGAGTTATCGGTCTCGTAAGAGACTTCAAGGTCCTGAGCCGCGCCCTGAGTGTCATAAGTCTTGAAAGAGGCATTGGTGAAGTACTTTTCATCCTTCACCTTATCGCCGTCTTCCTTGTTGAACTTCGCAATCTCCCCATTAAGGGCAGCGTTGGCCAGATTCTTGACGTTCTCTTCCTGCTTAGACTGAATACGGAAATCCTGAGAAGCAATCGAAATCTTGTCCTTTTCGATTTTCATCTTAGCAGCGGCAGGAATGGTCACAGTGCTCGTGCCGGCAGGATTGCCGTCAGGGTAGCTCCACTGAATCTTAAACGTCTTAGCGGAGTCGAAAGCCTGGTTCGCATAGACATTGACTGTCTTTACAGACGCAGAATCGTCTGACGTCACCTTAGCGGTGAAGAACTCCTCATTCTCATTGTCCTTAGGATAGACAACCTTATCCGCCTTAAGACCTTGTTTCGAAAGATCGAACAGCGTGTAGTCATCATGCTTGGTCTTATAGGTCAGAGTGGTAGCGTCCTGAACGGTTACACTCTCGGGAATCGACAGGCCATCGTAATAGTCGGCGGCAGAAACAGTAGAGGCGGCCAGAGTCGAACCGGCGACAAGGTCCGGCTTATCCTTACCAGCGGTGACGGTAGCGACCGCATCCTTATCACCGTATTTAACTTTATAGTCAACAACCGGATCGGCAATGGCCTCCTTGTCAACTTTTTCGTCCGCAGGCGATGCAGCGTCATCCTTGGAATCAGCTTTAGATTCATCCTTGCTCTCCGCAACAGGGGGAACCTCGACTTCAGTAGTCGACTGCGCAATTGAATCGTATTGATAGGCAAACGAAAGGTCGACCGAGATGTCCGTGATCTTAAGCGACAGAGCGCCACTCTTTACAGCTTGATCTGCGGTGAGATTAAAACCACCTTTGCCGTCGGCCTCAATCGTTAACCCTTCAGGACCAGACGCCTCAACAGCGCAGGTCTTTACCTGACGAGAGATCTTGGTGCCCTCTTTAACGGCAACGTTCTGATATTGAACCGTCTGCTTATCGTTTTTCTTATTCTCCGCATCGGCCTTAGCTGCAAGATCTTTCTCAATCGAAGCAAGCTTTGCGTCAACGGCCGCAGCAACAGGACTTGACTGATCGCCCTTCACATACTTGAAGGTATCGTCGTACTTGGAATCCTGCAAAACGCTATTCACGTAAGCAACAATTGCCTCATTGGAAATATGAGCCGTAGCCTTACCGTTTGTAATGTGAGTCGAAAACGTCAGGTCCAAAGGCTTGGACAAATCGGTCCAGGACTTATTCTTATCGACCAAAGTAGTCGCGTCGAAAGCGCTCTTCTCAGTACCCTCCGTCTGGCCCTGAGTCGTGCTCTCCGCATACGCGGCGGTCACGGCCTGGGCGATCGGGGTGGTGGGGATGGTCGAGGTAGCCATCACGGTGGCGAGAATCACGGCTGCAGGCTTACGTGAATACGCCTTGAGTTTATCAAACACAGACATCGTTCGATTTTCCTTCCCTAGTTGCAGACCCGATCGAGAGACTCGTCGGTATGAACTACGATCACATTCTGTTTGAGTATGAAGCGGAATCCGTCATCCTCGTGTTGAGCAACACCATCGGCACCGATGTTTTCATAAACATCGCCGCTGCTGAGTACGTCAGTCTCGGATTCGGACGCCTCGGCGCCCTCGTCAAGCAGACCGGTCTCCTGCTCGGAGTCCTCGTCGGTCTCGTCGAGCAGGCCCGTCTCGCGCTCGGACTCCTCGTCCTCCTCCACGAGCAGGCCCGTAGAACGCTCGGACTCTTCATCGTCCTCGACCAGGACACCCGTCGGACGCTCGGAATCCTCTTCGTCCTCGGTAAGGACGCCGGTCGGACGCTCGGAATCTTCTTCGTCCTCAACCAAAACGCCAGTCGGGCGCTCGGAATCTTCCTCGTCCTCCACGAGCACGCCGGTCGGACGTTCGGTGTCAAGATCGTCCTCGGTCAGCACCTCGGTCGGGGTCTCGCTGCCGGCAAAGCCCTCGTCGTCGCTCTCATCGCGGACGGGCCTCTCCGCCGTGGCGGCGTGTGCCTTGGTATGACGGGCCGATGCGGGCTCGTCGCTGATAGGCGCGACCACCGTGGTCAGGTTGTCGTCGCCCTCGGGGCCCTCATGCGCAATGTCGGTCACGCGGTCGTCGCCCTCGGGGCCACCCAGCACGGAGCGGGCGGGGTTGCCGGACTTTTTAGCACCGGCACCGCGCGAGCCGCGCGTCGTACGACGGCGTGCACCCTCGCCAGACGTAGGCACGCGCTTGCCCTGGAGGAAGCGGATGGCGTTGATGACATCCATCTTCACAAACACAACCACCGCGGCGACGGCGAGCACGGCCGCGAGAACAAACGCGGCGATCGCTACGTAAAAGTAAACGTTTTCCATGTTCGCCCCTCCTTAATCCTCGGCGACGACGGCGTTGGAATACACCGTGGTGATCTTGCGCTGGACCTCGTTCTCCAGGCGCTGGATGGTCTCGTCGCGACGCTGCTCGGCTTCGTCATCCTTAGGCGAGACGGACTTAAGACCCGAATCGACCTTCTTGTAGAGCTTCTCGGCCTGCGACTTCTTAATACCGGCGGCCTTGAACTTATCCATGTAGGTCTCCATGGCGTTGGAGATCAGCGCGTAGCTGTCCAGGCGCACCGTCTCGTTGGACTCGCTGGCAATCTCGTCGGCCAGATCCTCCAGGTTGCCCCAGTACTCCTTGTACATGGAATCGGAATCGTCGTCGGTCTTGACCGCGATGGCGATCTTGGTCGTGAACTGCGCAATGCCGTTGTAGATCTTGGCCTTGTCGCGATTCTCGAACGACGGATCCTCCGCGGCGTTCTTAAAGTACTCGGCAGACGCCTTGATGCGCGTGGTGCGGTTGGCGTCCTCGTCGTCCTTGCTGCCGCCATAGGAGTAGAAGTACCAGTACAGACGTCCCATCTCGTAAGACAGCTCCGAGAACCTACTCGAATTCTCGAGCTCGGTCAGGTTCTGCTGATACACGTCGTCGAGCTGCGCCTTCTCCTTGGTGGTAAAGGTGCCGTCGGCCTTGTAGGCATCGATGAGGCCCTCGTAGCCCTCGACGTCGCCCGGACGATAGCCAATGGCGGCGAGGTAGGCCTGCTCGGCCTTCTCGGGAGCCGACTGGGTCTGGTCGCGGCCGAGCTTCATCTGGTAGTCGAACTTCTCGGTAATCGTGGACTCGCGCAGCGCCATGCTGCCAATGCCCACGACCAGGCACACCACGCACGCGATGACACAGCCAAAGAAGGTCTTGACCTTGCGGGCCTGCTTATCGCGGAACTCGCGAGTGAGTTCCTTGTAGATCTCCAGGTCGGCAGCCAGCTCGTCGCAGTCCTGGTAGCGGCGGGCACGCTCGAGCTCGCAGCACTTGGGGATGATGACGTCGGCAAAGCCCTCGCCCACGTTCTCGTTCTTGGTGTGAACGTTGGGCAGCGGGAACTCGACCGGGGGCGCCTCGCCCACCAGCAGGTGCCACATGGTGGCGCCGATGCCGTAGATATCGGTACGGGCGTCGGTCTGGGCCTTGCCGTACTGCTCGGGCGCGGCGTAGCCCGTGGTACCAAAGGCGATGGTGTCCTTGCGGGCCTCGTCCTTGTACTCGCGCGCGACACCCAGGTCGATCAGCTTAATGTAGCCATCGGGGTGCAGCATGATGTTGGAGGGCTTCATGTCGCGGTAGACGATGGGCGGGTCCTGACGGTGCAGGTAGCCCAGGGCGTCGCACACCTGCAGCATCCACTTTTGCACGTCCTCCTCGGACTGCGGGCCCTCGCGGCGCACCACGTCGGCCAGGGACGTACCCTCGACGTGGTCCATGATGACGTAGATGAAGTCCTCGGTCTTCTCGATATCGACGATGTCGACGATATTGGGGTGATCGAGCTTGGACAGCAGCTCGGCCTCGCTTGCCAGCGACTGCTCGATGGGGCGGCCGGTGGGGTCGGTCGCGTTGCGGTCGACCTCTTTGACAGCCCACTGCTTGTTGGTGAGCTGCAGGTCGGCGGCCAGGTAGACACGGCTCATGCCGCCCTTGCCGATCACCGACAGAATCTTGTAGCGGCCCTTGATGACGTCGCCTACGCGCTTACGGCGCGCGTCGACCTCTCGCCTGCTTCTGGTAGACGGCATGGGTTATCGACCTCCCTGAGGCTGGACGCGCAGCACCAGCGCGGTAACGTTATCGGCCTCTTTGCGATCCATGACGAGCTGGGCCGTCTCGGCGATGCGCTGCGTGACGCAACCGGGCTCAAAGCCCTCGCGCTCCTCGCGGTCCAGGTCGGCGGCGGTGCAGGAGGCATAGGCGCCGCGACGACGCTCGGCGTCCCAGGCGTTGGCGTCCAGGGCGTCGGGGCCTAGGCGACGACGAAGCTCGGTGTCGGTGAGCACATGGCGGAAGCCGTCGGAGCACAGCAGGTAGATAGCATCGCGATCGAGGTTGCCGTGAATCAGATCGGGCACGACCTCCTTGGTGGAACCCAGGCACTGCAGCAGCACGTTGCGGCGCGGGTGCGTAAGAGCTTCCTCGGGCGTGATGCGACCGGCCTCGACCTCGCGGCGCACAAAGGTCTGGTCGACCGTGAGCTGGTTGGTCGCCGACTCGGTGAGCTCGTAGGCACGCGTGTCGCCCACGTGCACGATGGAATAGCGGCCGCCGATGGCGAGCATGGCGGTAAGCGTGGTGCCCAGGTTCATATGCTCGGCCATGCCGTAGCGGATCAGCGCCATGTTCATGTCCTGAACCAGGCCGCCCCACTGACCGTCGACGAAGTTCTCGAAACCGCCGACGGAGCTCTCCATGGCCTCCAGGGCCACGGGCAGCTTGTTGTCGAACCAATCGGACAGCATGTTGATGACCGCGGCAGAGGCGAGCTCGCCGCACTCAAGGCCACCCATACCATCGGCGACGGCGACCAGGGCGACATCGCCCACGGGGGTGGAGGCGACCTTGATCAGGTAGCTATCCTGGTTGGATTCGCGCGTTCGGCCGACATTGGAGTAACCGGCCCCTTCGAAAAGCATCTGCGCTCCTTTCTCGAATATCTCAACGTGGGTCGCACGCCCTTAGGCGGGCTGGACCTCGAATGCAAAGTTCTCGTCACTCATGCGCACGGTGTCGCCGTCGACGAGTGCAACCGGGAAGCCCGGATCGATGCGCTCGTTGTTGACGAAGGTGCCGTTGCGCGAGTTGTCGTCCTCGATGGTGCAGGTAGCACCGTCGGTAACGAAGATCGCGTGGCTGCGCGAAACCGTCGTGGAGCCCTTGACCATAAACGAGCTGTGCTTGGACTTGCCAACCACAAAGCGACGACCGCGGACCTCAAAGCGCTCGCCGGTGGCAATGCGCGTGAGGTAGAAGCGCAGGTGGCGCTCGGGAGCTGCGGGCGCGGGGGCCGGCTCGGGCTTGGGAGCGGGCTTGGGCTCAGGCGCGGGCGCAGGTGTGGGCTCGGGCTTGGGCTCGGGCTTGGGCTCGGGAGCAGGCTCGGGCTTGGGAGCGTGGACGGCATGCGCAGGCGCCTTGGCGTCGTTCGCATGGGAGCCATGGCGCTCGACCGTATCCTGGGAGAACAGGGACTCGTAACCCTCGGCGACCTTAAAGTCGATCGGGTTGAGCACGCCAGTGCGATCCGGGCGGGACTGGGCGATGGGCGCGTCGGCCAGGTCGTCCTCGTCCTCAGGCGCCGGCTCGGATTCGGGCTCGGGCTCAGGCTCAGGCTCAGGCTCAGGCTCGGGCTCCGGCTTCGGCTCAGGCTCGGGCTCGGGCTCCGGGGCAGGCTGCGGCTCGGGCGCGGGCGCAGGTGCAGGTTCGGTAGCGGCGATCGGCTCGTCTTCCAAATCGGAAAGAACGACCGTACCCAGCACGGGGCCGGGGGCGGACACGTCCAGGTCCTCACCATCATCGAGCACCGTCGTGCCGTGGTCATCGCCGCTATCGAGCACCGTGGTGCCGTGGTCATCACCATCGCCATCGTCGAGCACGGTGGTGCCGGCATCCATGAGCATCGCGCTCACGCTCACCTGCTTCAGATGGCGCGAGAAACCCAAGATGTCGAAGGGGCCGGACTTCTTAAAGAAAGAGCTCAGCGACGTCAGCGCGTTCTGGGCAATATCGTCGGCGGGCTTGACCGCGGCGGCGACCGACTCAAAGAAGACGCGGACACCATCCAGGTTGGGCGTGATGCCGGTCATGGGCAAAAACACAAAGCGGCATCCGGTGCCGGCGGCGTCCATAACCACCTCGTCGGCGGCAAAGCGCAGGTTCATAAGCGGCATCTGACCTGCAACCAGAGCATCAAGCGCGCTGGAGATGCTCTCGAGCAGCTCACAGGTCTCGGCGCCGTCAAAGGGGCGCGCCAGACGCTGCTCCAAGGTCTCGCCGGCAATGCGATAGCGCATCTCGAGCACGCCATCGGGGTAGCGCATAAGCGCGCCGGGCAGCAGGCAGGGCACGACGCCGCCGGTTACAGCTTCATAGAGACGCTTGTCGAGCTGACGCTGGTCGGCGACCACGTAGCCGAGTGCCATAGAACCGTCACGCTGCTGAATAACTCGTTTTTCCATTTGGCTAACCAATCGTCAGAACATGCGCGTCGCGCGCGCAAAACCAATAGGTAATTCGGCCGGCGAGCACAATGCGGTCGCCGATTTCGAGCGGAAAGGCCCGGGGGCCCTTCTCTCCCCCGCTGTCGAAAACGCAGGAAAGGGCATCGTCCTCACCGCGCAGGACGCGCGTGCCGTGAGTGCTTCCGCCATCCTCCAAAAACCAGGTGCCATCGAGCATGAACACGCGACAGTGCAGACGCGAGACCACCGGGTCGGCCTCGATCGCGTCGCAGCTGCTAAAGCGCCCGATCGAAAAGGGCCGGTCGGCATCCACGCACCACACGCCCGAGATACACGGTCCGTCTCCGGCCGTGGTGCGCACCAGGCAAGCGCCTTTGGACACGCGCTCGCCGCACGTCGCCGGCGAGTCATCGGACTCCGCAGGCGTACGAGAACAAAGCGTGCGGGCGAAGCGATCGTCCAGGCAGCCAAAGGCCATGGTGCGAAAGCAGGCAGCAAAGAGCTCGGCAAGCGGGGCACAACCGCAAGCGGCCTGTTGCTCGCCCCAGCGCACCACCTCGCGCGACTCGCAGGCCATGCGCAGCGGATCGACCTCGCGACCGGCGCGACGCTCGCTTTCCAGTCCGCGAAGCAGCTCGGGCCACGAGGTGTGGAGCGCGTAGTCAAACAGCTCCGCATCGTCCAGCTTGGTCGTCTCGTGCAGCATCTCGATCAACGAAGTCGCGGCCTTGGAGAACACCGAGCTGTCGTCGGCATAACCCTGCTGCATATCGGCTGCATAGCGGCTCGAATGCATCAGGCGGGACAGCGCCGCGGCCGTACGCTTACGAACGACCGGGTTGCTGTGGTTGATATACCTGCCACGGGTGCCCACGAGCGCGTAGATGTGCTTGTGGTTGCAGCCGCCGCACGTCAGGTTTCTGATGGTCTCGGCAAAACGGTAGAACGCACTGTCCCAGCCATGCTCGTGAACGCAATCGCAAACCTGAGAGGAGCTCGCCATAAGGCCCCCTTTCCTAACTCCCCGGCACCCCAAACTTTAGGGGTCGCCGCATTCCCGCGCTGTTGCGCAACACCTCGGGAACAGTCCAGTAACTCAACATCGCCGCCGGTGCGGGCGGCATTACAGCAGCGTGACGGGCGTCACCACATCCATCACGTGCCGATCGCCAATAAAGTCGCCCTTAAGCTGCACGTGGCGGCGAGCCAGGTCGTCAAACATGCGGGCCATCTGAGCCGCCTTTGGACGAGCATCGGGGTCGCTGGCCAGGCACGCCGCGATGGCGGCGCGCACGTCCGCCGGCAGGCCCTCGTCCACCGCAATGGCTTCGGCGCCCGTGTCTCGGCAAGCCCCGAGGAAATCCCGCCACGCGCTGCCGGAGCCACCGACATCGGGTGCACCCGGCAGGTACGGCAGGCTGCCGCAGAGCGCCTCGTGGGCAAGGACGCCCAGCGAGAACACATCGGACGCGGGCAGGGCGTAGCGTGCCCCATCGGCCTCCCCCAGCAGCAGCTCGGGCGCCAGATAGCCCGGCGTTCCATGCGGGCGGGCGCGATACGCCCCCTCCTCGGCCAAAAACGAAAAGTCCAGATCGATGAGGGCGGCCCGGGGGATATCCCCCAAAAGGTCGGGCGCCAGATCAAAGGGGTCGCTCTCGAACACGATGTTGGAGGGCTTAAGGTCCTGATGGACAAACGTCCCACCAAAGGCGGCCTGTGCCTGGGCAAGTGCCTTAAAGCACGAGGACACGAGCAAAAGCGACTGCGCAAACGAGAGGGTGCGCACGCCCGTGGCGCAGGTGCGCACCACGTCGGCAAACGACACGCCCGGAACCATGACGGTCACCACGGCCAACACCACGTCATCCCCGGGCAGGGCGACGAGCTCGTGGAAGAGCACGCGCGCCAAGCCATACGAGGAGGGCGTGAGGGTACCGCCGGCATCGGCCTGCGTGTCCGAGACACGACAGAAGAAGTCGCCCTGGCGACGCAGGTGATCGATGTCGCCGCGGATGAGCTTGAGCGAGCACGAGGTGCCACGCAGCCCGTCAGCCGTGCAGGAGCCGACAAAGACCTGCGTGCCGCCCGCCGCGCTCGAGACGAGCTTGAGCCCGTCGACGCCGGCGAGCTTGGCAACCATGTCGACCTTGGCGTCGATCGGGGCCGCCGCGACGTTCTTCTTATCGGTCGTCTGATCCATCTTGGTAAGCACCTGCCTTTCTTTGCTACCAATACCATGAGGGCAAAAATCAAAAAGTTGTTGCGCAACATTGCCTCTCATCGCAAATTTTTTTGTTTTGCCTGCTGAGCGAGGGTAAAGACGAAAAAGAAAAGCGGCCGGGGATGCTGTCCTCGGCCGCTATGGGTCACGAATCGGTCGTATTGAGCGCCGGTTTTCTAGTGAGCCGACGGAACAGTCTGCTCGCGCAGCACAAAGGTGAGCACGGCGGCGGCAATGGCAAACAGCGCCGTAAAGATGGGGGTGGTCGCCGCAGAGCCAATAGCACTCATCATGTTGGCGTACAGCAGCTCAAAGGCCAGCACCGAGAGCACCATGAGACCACAGCCAGCGGGAAGCACGACCTTGAGGCCCTGGGTGAGGTAGAGCACGATGCCGGCGATCGTGGCGAGCATGCCGAGGGCCCAAAAGGCGGTAACGGCCATCGAGATAAAGGAGACGCCGCCGGAGGAAACCTTGCCGTAGTTGGGATTCGTGATGCTCACAGCATGACCGTGGCCCGAGTCGGAATAGTCATCGTAGTAGGAGCTGCTCAGCGAGCTGGCGAGGTCGGACGCCGAGTCGTACATGCTCTGGTAGGTAACGGCGACCTCGCCGGCCTTGCCCAGGCTCCAGACGTTGTAGCTCTCGTCAAAGCCCAGGCTCGACGAATAGTCGGTGTTCTGGCCGGCAAGTTGGCTTAGGAAATTGGCGCCCTGGCTCGCGTAGCTCGATGCCTGCACCACCGTGGGCGAGATGCTAAACCACGGCATAAAGGAGAGAACGATCGCGACCACCGCAAGAGCGCAAGGGATGATGCGGGCGATGGACAGGGCCGGATGCACGGCAGAGGCGGGGGCAGCCGCATGCATGGCAGGCGCCGCGGCAAAGGCGGGGCCGGACTGGGGCTGAGCGGCAGGTACGGGCTGAGCCGGGGCGGCCGCGTGCGCAGGGGCAGCGGTCGTCGCCTGGATCTGTTGGCCGCAAACAGGGCAGAAACGAGCGCCGTCGTCGATCTTGGCGCCACAACCGGGACAGAACATATCGGGTACCTCCTTGGGGTCAAACAACAAGTCGTGCGGACCTTTGAGGTCCACACGACCATATTCACCGCTCAGCGCGCAAACTTGTTGCGCAACATGAAAAAGTTTTTGAGGTATCGTCCCCGACTGTCTAAGCCACGGTCAGACGCTGCCGATTACGCCAACTTGTGGCCACAATTCATGCAGAAGGCGTGACCCGCCTGGATGGGAGCGCCACACGAGGGGCACGTGGCAGCACCGTCAGCAGGGGCAACCTGGGCATCGACCGGCACGGGAGCCGCCTGGGCCTGGCGAGCCAACTCGGCCTGGATCTCGGCCATGGACTTGCCGCAGCCCGAGCAGAACATAGAGGACTGCTGCAGACGGTTGTGGCAAAACGGGCAATCGATGAATGCGGACGCATAGGCCGCTGCCTGCGCTTGGCGCTCGAGCTCGTCGATCTGGGCCTGAAGCTGTGCGCGCTCGTTGTCGATTGCGGCGATGCCGTCAAAGAGCTCCTCGCGGCCCTGACGCAGCTCGGCGTTGTCCTTGGTCGCCTCGTACAGGCTGGCACCCAGCTGGCCGGCAAGCTGCTGGCGGCGCTTAAGGGCGTCATTCATCTGGCTCTTGATTCTGTTAACCTGCAGGGCACGATTGGCATCCGCAGCCGTACGATCGAGCGATGCCTGCATCTCATCAAGAAAACCCATGGTGGGTCCTTTCTCGTCTAGGTATCGGGCACTATGACCCTTCTCAAAACGTGGCTATCATCGCACAGCAAAACGCCACCCGCATGCGTAACGGTGTTTTTCAACAGCACCGTTACGCGGAATGAGCGAAACTAGTCATATTCTTGACTCATTGGGGCGCGGCTGCATACCGGCGCCTCGGCAAAGCAATCGATTCCCAAGGGGGCGAACGTGGACAACCAGGGACAGCAGGAACTCGTCGTGCTCGATACCTTTGAGCCGGCAGTAGCCTTCGATCCCGCCAATCGCGACGAATCGCGACGGCGCTTTTCGATGTTCCTGGTCCATGCCGACGCGGGCAAGGGCGGCACGGGCGTGGTTCAGCGCGCCACCAACACCGCCGGCGAGGTCTTTGCGATCAAGCGCTTGCGTAATCTCGATGGCTCCGACGAGCGCATCGCCGCCGGCATGCGCGCCGTGCTGTTCGAGGAATATCGCAACCAGCTCACCGTCTCGCACCTTAAGGGCTTTCCACGCGTATACGGCTATGGCACCAGTAACGGCGAGCCGCTCATCGTTATGGAATGGGTCGAAGGCTCCACGCTCAAGCACATCACCCCGCAGCTCCCCCACGAGGACGGCGGCGTGCGCGGCGACGCGGTAGCTGCCATCGGCGTGGCCGTGCTCTCCATTCTCAATAACGTACGGCACCTGGACACGGGCGTTGCCCACCGCGACATCTCGCCGCGCAATATCATGGTCGCCACGAGCGAGCGTTCGCTCCAAGACCAGCTTGCCACACTCGACTTTGATATCCGCCTCATCGACTTTGGCAGCTCCACGGCGCTCAATCCCATCGACCCCACCTTTACCGTGCGCGCCGACGTCTGGCGCGGCGGTACGCCCGAGTACGCGCCGCCCGAGATGCTCACCCACGACATCGCGGGTATCGAGACCAGGCGCTTGAGTCCCACGGTTGACATCTACGCGCTCTCGAGCGTGCTCTACGAGCTGTATTGCGGACACACTCCGTTTAACCTGCAGGCGCTGGGCACCGCATCGCCCTACCGTGTCAAAACCGAAACTGCCTTTGAGGTGCCACAAGCCCGCACGGCCGCCGACGAGGCGCTCGTCAGCATTATCGTGGCGGGACTCGCCGTCGACCAAGAGCGGCGTCCCTCCGTCGAGCAGATGCTCGACCTGCTGCGCCGTTGGCAATCGAGCGAGCTGGGCGACTGGCCCACGCCCGAGCCGGTCTGGGGCAGCAGGGTCATGGACGCCCAGACGACCTATATCGGCCCGGGGACAAGCGTCGACGAGCCCGTGCCGGCCACGTTCGACACCGCGCAGCCGGTCATGTTTCCGCTGGACGATGACGTCGCCGCTCCGGTTGACCCGTTTGCGGCCGCGCCTGATGCCGCTGCCGAAGATGCCCCGTTGGACCACGGACATCGGGACCACGCATCCTATCTGCCCGTACCGGTTGTGCTCGAGGCGCCCCGGGCCGCCTATGGCGCCGATGCCGCCGTGTCGACTGCGGCGTCCATGCCCGCCGCCCCGGCAACGTCCGCAGTGCCGAGCATGCACGCACCCGCGACGCCCGCGGCAGGCACCGCCGCACCCGTCGCACAAAACGCGATCTTTGGTGGCGCAGCGGCAGGCCCTTCTGCATCCGCTGGCTCCGCTGGTTCCGTCGCCCCTGCCGGCCTTTCCTCGACAGCGTCCGCGGCCACCACGACGACCGCAGCGGCAACGTCCGTCTCGCGCCGCGCTTTTCTCGCAGCGGGGGGCCTCGCCTTTACGGCACTTGTCGGTGGCGGCACCTACCTGCTGTCGCGGAACCTACACAACGGCAATGACACCGCGGTTTCGGCAGACGCCAAAAGCGACGACAGCTCGTCCAAAAGCAAAAAAGACAGCGACTCCGACGCTTCGGACAGCTCCGACACCTCCGCAACGTCGTCCAACACCATCAGCGTGGAGATGCGCTATGCCGCCCAAAGCGACGGCAAGTGGGGTCTGATCAACGACACCGGCGCCTGGAAGGTCAAACCGACTTACAGCGACATGCGGCTTTACGGTGCCGGGCTTGCCGCCGCGCTCGATTCCGCCACCGGTATGTGGGGCTATATCGACCAGGACGGCAATTGGGCCATCGAGCCGCAGTTCTCGGACACCCGGCCCTTCAACGACTACGGCGCCGTCGCCCAAGATGCGCAGACCAGTTTTTGGGGCGTGCTCAACCGCCAGGGAAAGTGGATCGTCGAGGCCAAGTACTACGCCATGGGCGATATGGTACTGGGCAACTTTGTACCCTATCGCTCCAGCAACGAAGAGGACAGCTGGGGCTACATCTACATCAAGACCGGCAAGCGCAACGACGTGCCGCCGACCTTTAGGGGCCTGGGCGGCTGGGATTCGGCAAACGGCCTGGGGCCAGCGACGCAGGACGGCACCACCTGGGGCTACATCAACGGCTACGGCCAGTGGATAATCGAGCCGCAGTTTAAATCCGCACGCCGCTTTGCCAGCAATCGCGCCGCCGTGCAGTTCGATGACGGCTCGTGGGGCTATATTCTGCCCGACGGCACGCGCGCATTTTCTGCCACCTTTGCCGAGGCGCGCGAGTTCGCCAACGGCTGGGCACCCGTCAAGGACCAGGCGACCGGCCTTTGGGGCTGCTCGACGGTGAGCGGCGCTTGGCAAGTCGAGCCCAAGTTCCGTGCCATGGGCGACATCTTCTACACCTCCACCGACGTCTTTTTGCCTGTACAGGACAACGAAAGCGGCAAATGGGGCGTGCTCGACGACGCCGGCGATTGGCGCGTTATGCCCAAATTCGACGCGATTATCTAACACCAGCGCCCCAACCCGTTTATAGCAATGTAAAGACGGCGTTGACGTGCATGTTTTAGTCCGTCCAATCGGATATAGTAGATTGAACTGTCAAATTGCATGCAAGTTCGGTCTGCGTGCTGCGACCGCAAGGAGGGGACCAATGGATCGAGAGACACCGCGCTCCGTCATGTTCGACGATCTGCGCAAGTTCGGCGGAATCACCAATCGTGATACCGCTTGGATGCTGCTGCGCTCCACCCCTATGGCCGGTGGCAAAGCACCACGCGACCGTGTGGACGAGCGAACGTTCCTATCGCGCGAGGTTGTTCACGCCCCCGTCGAGCGTCCGCGCCCCGAGCTGTTTGCCGATATCACCCAGACGGCCCAAAACATCACCGCTCGTCTGATCTCCAACCTCGGTGGCAGCGAGATGGCTCGTGCCATGGTGGCAGAGCACTATAGCGGTGAGGCTGCCGACGCCATGCGCGAGTCGCTGAGCGCCTATGGACTCGACGACCGCATCTACCGCAACGCCTGCGATCGCATCGCCGCGCCCGGCACAACGGCCGCCGATTGTGCACTACCGCTGGTCACGCTGTTTGTGGCGTGCGGTTGCCTGTGCGATCCCCAAGCCGCCGTGCAGGTGACCGAGACGCTCATCGCCGACAAGATGGGCGGGCACTTCTCCACCACCGAGCTCAGCGTAGGCGAAGGCTTTACCGCCGCCGTCGAGCCCGAGGTCAAGCATGCCGAGCGCCTGGGCCTTATCCGCATTGTGGGTAACGCCGCCAAGCCTCCGCTGTACCCGCTCAACGAGGGCGAGGGCGGCACCGTAATCGGTTCGCTCGCCACGGGCACCGGTGCCATCACCGATGTCGACCGCGATGTCTCGCGCCGACATGCACGCGTTTTTGCCAAGGACGGTTACTGGTACGTGCAGGGCCTGGGTTCCACCAACGGAACCGTGCTCATCTCGGGCGCGGATATGTCCCAGCACGTGGTCGAGCCGCCGCGCCATACACGCAGACCCGGCGTCGAATACCCGCCCGTTCCCCTGTGGCACAGCGACACTATTTGTTTGGGTGCCACGACCCGTTTTTTGGTTATGAAACTCGCAATTTAGCGTTGTGCCCGGCGCCGTACGTGGCGTACCGGGCACAACGTCTATCTGGTAAGAAGCGGTGCGCCCGCGTCCGCGACACCGCAAGGTAAGGTCACCATGGCAGATACCACTCCGCAGCCCGATTCAACGACGGTTCTCTTTCAGCTCGAGTCGTTCGATACCGCCGCCCCCGTCAATCCTGCCGACGAGGAACTCGCCAAACGCCGCTTTATGACGCTCATCGTCAAAGCCGACCGCTCTTCACATGGCAACACGGGCCTTGTGCTGCAGGCGCATAACACCTCAAACGAGCGATTCGCCGTCAAAGTGCTCGCGGACAACACGCTCATGCGTGCGCTGGGAACCAATACCCCGTCGCGTACGGCAGACGAATCCGCCATGCATCTGGCAAACACCGCCGCGCTTTTTGAGGAATACCGAAACCTCTGCCGTGTGTCACACTTGCGTGGTTTTCCCCACGTCTACGGCTATGGCACGTGCCAGGGCGAGCCGCTCATCCTTATGGAGTGGATCGAGGGCACGTCGCTCGACAAAGCAGCCAGCATGCTGCCGCACGATGGCGAGGGCGTGACTTGTGCCGCCACCGCATCGGTAGGCTGCGCTGTCCTGGGCACGCTGCTGTCGACCCAAAACCTCGAGACGCCGCTTGTGCACCGCGACCTGTCGCCCGCGAACATCATGTTCCGCACCAACGAGCTTGGCATCGACGAGCAGGTGCAGGCTCTGGCGTTTAAGCCGTGTCTGGTCGATATGGGTTCCTCGGTCCCGGCCCTGGGCAGTGACACGCTCACGCAGCGCGCCGACATTTGGCGCTATGCCACGCCGGCATACGCCGCGCCCGAAATGCTCACTCGCGATATCCCCAACATTGCCGAGCTGCGTCGCTCTCCCTCCGTCGACGTATACGCCATCGCGAGCATTCTCTACGAGCTCTACAGCGGTCACACCCCCTTTAGGGCGGCCAGGCACCAAGCGCATGAAGTCAGCTCGTACTATCTGCTCAAAACGCAAAACGAGCCCGAGCCGCTTGTCGCCCACAAGGGTGACGACCAGGCGTTTGCCGACCTCATCATGTCCTGCCTCGTGACCGACCAGGCATCGCGCCCCAGCGAGCGCGAATTCTACGAGGGCCTATTGGCATTCGCTCCCGACCTGGACGAATCGGCCGCAAGCACGCCGGGGCTCTCGCACCAGCCTATCAACATCGATGCCGGCGCGCACCTTAAGATCGACGTCGCCGGTGAACGCGCCCGAGCGCTTTTGGAGCAGGCCCGTCGCGATGCCATAACCCGCCGCCGGTTTATTATCGGCGGCGTTGTCGCAGCCGTTGCGGGGCTCGGAGCCATTGGCGCCGCCACTCACGGCTTCGGCATTCCCGACTACCTCGACGGCATCCGCGGATCGCTTGACGACTACACCTGGGATCAGCTGCAGGAGATTTCGCTTAAGATCAAGGCGGCGAGGAGCAACGCCGAAGCCCGCAAGATCGCCAAGCGCCATCATCTGCTCGACGATGACGGTCATATCCCCTATCCATGCACCAAACGCGTCACGCTCACCAACGGGCTGGAGGTCGGCGCACAGCTTGTGGGCATCCGCCACGACGAGCTTCTGGACGGGACGGGCAAGGCCGGACTGACGTTTATGTTCGATGCCGGCATTGCCGAACGCGACGCCGCGGCCCAACCGTTGAGCGCCGGCTGGGCAGATTGCGAGCTGCGGGAATGGCTCGACGGCGACGGCCTTAAGCTGCTGCCCAACGAGCTGCGCGCACTCATCAAATCTGTCAAAAAGATCTCGAATAACGTTGGCGCCGCCAGAAGCGCATCGTGTCTGAGCGAGCTGCCCGCGACCCTTTGGCTTCCCGCCATGGTCGAGCTCTGCGGCAATCAGCCACCCGAGTCATTTACCGAAGACTTTCACTACCTGGCAGATATCTACAACGGCGAGGGCAAGGAATACCAGCTCTTCCGCGAGCTCAAGGTAAGTCCGTATACCACGAACGAGACGTTGGTTCGTCAGTGGAAGGGCAAGGACGTCTGTTGGTGGGAACGAACAGCGAGTCCCGACACATCGGAGAGCGAAGGCACGCTCTACATGAACCGCGTGGGGCACGACGGCGACGTCTTTACGTACGCCACCCCTGCGAGCAAGCCCAACAAGCGGACCTGCGTGATCCCTGGATTCTGTATCTAGGGCCACGGGCTGCGGCAGGACTTCCGGCCCCGGCGTTTATCTCGATCTGTAACATCTACTCGGTAAAAACAGGTCTAGTTGTTACAGATTGAGACATTAAGGTTTTTGCTGAAGGTTCGTCTCGATCTGTAACAGTAACTCGGCAAAACTGGGGCCAGATGTTACAGATTGAGACATTAAGATTTTTGCTGAAGGTTCGTCTCGACCTGTAACATCTAGAACCCAAAAACCGGCCTAACTGTTACAGATTGAGACAAACCCAAACCTCGCAAAACAAAATCTCGATCTGTAACAGAAAAGGGCCGTTTTCCCTGCTAGATGTTACAGATTGAGATGTTAAGCACCCGCCGAATTGTATGTCTCAATCTGTAACAGTAACCCGGCAAAACTGGGGCTAGATGTTACAGATCGAGACGAAGGACGGGGATGGTGCACCAACCCGGCAGCCACCCTCATCTGTATCGGAATGTCATACATTTCTTTCTGCACTGGACACCCCCAGGGGGTATGGGTGTATAGTATCGGCAGGTTAACAATTCAAACACCGAACTACAGAAAGGAGAAGCCATGGCTCAAGATAAGTTCGACGTGGGCGGCATGACATGTGCCGCCTGCCAGGCGCATGTGGACCGTGCCGTGAGCAAACTCGACGGCGTCAAGAGTGTCGCGGTCAATCTGCTCGCCGGTTCCATGATGGTGGACTATGACCCCGCACAGGTCTCCCCCGACGACATCTGCACCGCTGTCGACCGCGCAGGCTACTCGGCCTCACCTGTCGATGCGGGCGCTGGCGCCGCCAGCTCAAGCGGCAGCGCGCAAGCCAGGTCCGGCGCCGCCCATATGGAGTCGCCGACCAAAAAGTTGGAGGCCACTGCCTCCGCCATGCGCACCCGCCTCATCATCTCAATCATCTTTCTCATTCCGCTGTTCTACATAGGCATGGGACACATGCTCGGCTGGCCGCTGCCCAGCGTCTTCACCGACCACACCCACAGCATGACGCTCGCCCTCACCGAGCTCGTCCTGCTCATCCCCATCGTCTACGTCAACGACGCGTACTTTATCAACGGCTTCAAATCGCTCGTGCACGGCGCGCCCACCATGGACGCCCTCATCGCCGTCGGCGCCACCGCGTCGATCGCCTGGTCGCTCTATGCCATGTTTATCATGGCCAACCAGCTGGCCGCAGGTCAGGTGCACGAGGCCATGATGACGAGCATGGACAACCTGTACTTTGAGAGCGCGGGCACGATTCTGTCGCTCGTCACCGTGGGCAAATACCTCGAGACGCGCAGCAAGTCCAAGACCGGCGGCGCTATCGAGGCGCTCATCGATCTGGCGCCCAAGACTGCGACCGTCGTTGCCGATGACGGCACCGAGACCGTTGTGGACGTCGACAGCATCCTTCCCGGCCAGGTCCTGCGTGTGCGCCCCGGCGAGTCTATCCCTGTCGACGGCGTGGTACTCGAGGGCGCGTCGGCCGTGGACGAGAGCGCGCTCACCGGCGAGTCCATCCCCGTGGAAAAGGCCGCCGGTGACACCGTCAACGCCGCCACGGTCAACCGCACCGGATCGTTTACCTTCCGTGCCACACGCGTGGGCGCCGACACGTCGCTTGCCAAGATCATCCAGCTTGTCGAGGACGCCAACGCCACCAAGGCGCCCATTGCCCGCATGGCCGATAAGGTCGCCGGCGTGTTTGTGCCCGTGGTGTTTGCAATCTCGGCCGTGACCTTTGTGGCTTGGATGGCACTGACCGGCAGCGTGAACGAGGCGCTCACCTCCGCCGTGGCCGTGCTGGTGATCAGCTGCCCGTGCGCGCTGGGCCTGGCCACGCCCGTCGCCATTATGGTGGGCACCGGCAAGGGCGCCGAGATGGGCATCCTGTTTAAGAGCGCCGAGGCGCTGGAGAATCTGCGCAACGTGGGCACCGTGGTGCTCGATAAGACGGGCACCGTCACCCGCGGCAAGCCGGCCGTGACCGATATCGTGGTTGCAGCGCGCGCCGACGGCTCGCCCGCCATGAGTGAAAAGGCGCTGCTCAAGCTTGCCGCCGCACTAGAGCGCCAGAGTGAGCACCCACTGGCCGAGGCGATTATGGCCGAGTGCGAAACGCGCGGAATCGTCGCACGCATGGTCGAGGACTTTGCCGCCGTGCCCGGTCGTGGCGTGACGGCGCGCGAGGGGCAGAATGTCATCGCAGCCGGCAACGTTCGTCTGATGAGCGAGCTGGGCGCAGAGGTGCCCGCCGGTCTTGCCGAGCAATTTGCTACCGAGGGCAAAACGCCGCTGTTCTTTGCCAAGAACGGCGAGCTCGTTGGTACCATCGCCGTGGCTGACGAGGTCAAAGACACGAGTGCCGAGGCCATCGCCGCGCTCCGCAAGCTCGGCGTCGACGTGCGCATGCTCACCGGCGACAACCGCGTGACGGCCGAGGCCATCGCCCGCCGCGTGGGGCTGAGCAGCGAACAGGTCATCGCCGACGTCCTCCCCGCCGACAAGGAACGCCACGTGCGCGAACTACAGGATGCGGGCGGCAAGGTCGCCATGGTGGGCGACGGCATCAACGACTCCCCCGCCCTGGCGCGCGCCGATGTGGGCCTTGCCATCGGCACCGGCGCCGATATCGCCAAGGAGGGTGCCGACGTGGTACTCATGCGCAGCGACCTCATGGACGTCGCCCGAGCCATCGAGCTTTCACGCGCCACGATCCGCAACATCAAGCAGGACCTGTTCTGGGCACTGTTCTACAACGGCATCGGCATTCCGCTGGCGGCGGGCGTGTTCTTCCCGCTCACCGGATGGCAGCTCTCGCCGATGTTTGGCGCTGCGGCCATGAGCCTGTCGAGCGTGTGCGTTGTAAGCAATGCTCTGCGTCTGCGAAGCTTTAAGCCCAAGACGGCGCGCTGACGCACCCGACCTTGCCCCTCAAACCGTCGCTCGCGTACCCAAGTACGCTTCGCTCCTCTTTCGGGGCAATCTCGGGCACCTCAGCACACCTTTAAGATGACGCTGTTCACGACTAAACTGTCAGATAATCTCAATCGATAAGGAGTACACCCATGCGTTACACAATCAAGACTTCCGGCCTTATGTGCGGCCACTGCGACGCTACTGTCGAGACCGCGCTGCTCAACGTAGCCGGCGTGACCGATGCCGATGCCGATCACGAGACCCAGACCGTCCAGGTAGAGTGCGCCGACACCGTGACCGCCGAGCAGCTCGCCGCCGCCGTCGAGGGCGCGGGCGAGAAGTTCCACGCCCTGTCCGTGACCGCCGCGTAGCAGGCGCCGCCTACTCAATCCTCAGAAGTTGCGGTGAAATAGTTCCTGTTTTAGCGCTTCAAGCCTGCAAACAAGAACTATTTCACCGCAACTGACGGGGCATCCGGAAAATCGACCAGAAACGAGGACCCGCCATGATGGCAGACCAAAAATCGGTGACCCGCATGCTCAAGACGGCGCGCGGGCAAATCGACGGCATCCTGCGGATGGTGGAGGAGGACCGTTACTGCGTCGACATCTCCACGCAGCTCATGGCCACGCAGGCGCTCATCGCCCGCATCAACGCCGATGTGTTGAAGGCACACATCGAGGGCTGCGTCGCCTCGGCCATCGAATCGGGCGACGAGGAGCTCAAAGCCGCCAAGCTCGCCGAGATCGAACGCGTCGTCGACAAGCTCGCCAAGTAATTGGTGCAAGGGGGACAGGTACGTTGCACCACCTTGGTGCAGATTAACCTGTCCCCAATGCACCAAAAGGGGTATAAAGGCGTGCAGCATATCGAACGAAAGGCAATTCGCATGAATGACTTTATGAAGGGTCGCAACGGCGCCGATGAGCTCACCATCGTGATGGGCTTCGCAGGCATTATCATCGCGATGATCGGTTCGATGGCCCGTATCCAGTGGCTCAGCTGGATCGCCATCGCCGTGATCGTACTTGGCGTGCTGCGTGGCCTGTCCAAAAACATCGACGCGCGTCGCAAGGAGAACGATGCCTTTGTCGCGGCGACCGCAAACGTCCCCGGCCTAGGCAAGTTCGTCGCCAGCTTGGGCGGCGGGACTGCGGCTGCCAACGCCTCGCGCGCGGCCGGCACCAGCAAGGAAGACTTTGAGCGCGCCAAGCGAACGGCCAAGAAGATGTGGAAGGGTCGCAAGACCACGGCGTACCTCAAGTGCCCCAACTGCGGCCAGATGTTGTCCGTCCCCAAGGGCAAGGGCAAGATCCGCGTCACCTGCCCCAAGTGCCATGCCAAGATGGAAACTCGCTCCTAGCCGCTACACCATAGGACAAAATAAAAGCCGAGGCTTCGTGTTGAGACCTCGGCTTTTTGTATGGGGCGACATCATTCGATAAGGCTGTCGCCCCGTCGCGCCAGTGCCTAAGCTACGCCATCGCGGGCAAGCTCCTCTGCCAGGGCTTCTGCCGGCATGGCCATAATCGCGTCGAGCTCGGTGTCGACCTCGGGGATGCGTTTGACCTTCAGCTTGCGCGCCAGGTTGCCGCGGCACATCACGTGCATCGGTTCACGCAACACCGCAAGGTCGTCCAGAGGATTCTCGCGCGTCACCAAAATGTCGGCCGCCTTGCCGCACTCGATCGTACCGGTCTCGTCACCCAGGCCCAGCAGCTCGGCATTGACCTGCGTGGCCGTATGCAGCGCAAAGGCATTGCTCACTTTGACGTACTTGGCAAAGTAGGCCACCTCGCGCCACATGTCGTACTGCGTCACGAACGGGCAGCTCGAGTCCGTGCCCAGGCCCACCTTAACGCCGGCATCCAGGGCGGCGCGAGCGCTCTCGATAATGCCCGAGCACACAATGTCACCGTTCTTCTTTTGCGTGTCGGTCGAATGGGTCTTTTCCGGATCGAGCAATACAAACGGCAGCGCCGGGCTGATCGTGCAGGTCACGCTCGGCGCGCGCCCCTCGAGCTGTGTTCCCGCGGCACCGCGGTACAGCTCCAGAATCTCGGGCGTCAGAGGAGCGCCGTGCTCGATCGTATCGACGCCGGCCTGAAGCGCAGCGCGTACGCCCTCGGTGCTCTCGACATGGGCCATGACCGGAAGGCCAACCTCGTGCGCCGCCTTGCATGCCGCAGCGGCAACCTCGACCGGCATGCGCAGCACGCCTGGCTCGCCTACTTCGGTCGCGTCGAACACGCCGCCTGTCACGAACAGCTTGATGACGTCGGCGCCACGCGCGTACAAGTCGCGCACCTGTTCGGCCGCCTCGGCGGGGCTGTTAGCCACCTGCGCAAAGAGGCCCGCACCGTGGCCACCCGGCACCGTGACGCCCGTACCCGGTGCCACCAGACGCGGACCCTGATACTTACCGGCATCGATGGCATCGCGCACGGCGATGTCGGCAAACAGCGGGTCGCCTGCACCGCGCACCGTGGTCACGCCGCTTGCCAGCTGCTGCTGAGCGCTGCCCTTGAGGATATGGCGTACGATGGCGCGGCCCACGGGATTGTCGAGCTTCTTCATCAGCGCGCCGGCATCTCCCGCCGAGACCGGTTTGCCCGAACCGCACAGATGCACGTGCATATTGATGAGACCCGGCATGAGATACGCACCTGCCAGGTCGATGACCTCGGCACCCGCCGGAGCTTGGGCCACGGCGCTCGGTTCCATCCAGGTGATGACACCGCGCTCAACGGCCACGGCCATATCGGGCTGCGGCTCCATATGCTCCGAACCATCCAGGACGGTCGCATTGATAAACAACGTGGGACGATCGGCAGACGCCATATCGAGCTCCTCCCTCACGATTAACTTGAACATTTGTCCATTATCACCCAGCGCGACAGGGCTGCTGCGGACATATCGGTTAAAGGGAGGAAGAGAGATGTGAGGGCAAACGGAGACAGCGCGGCGATGTTCCGGTCGTTCCAGCAAAACGTCTCGATCTGTAACAGGTAGACCATCTTTAACCTTCCAAATGTTACAGATCGAGATCTTTCGGCACCGCGTCCAACCTTTGTCTCAATCTGTAACAGTTAGACCGATTTTTGGCCGTTAGATGTTACAGATTGAGATATTCTCCAGCCCCGTCGTCAAACGTCTAGGCCTGTAACAAGTAGACAGGTTTTCGGCCTCTAGATGTTACAGATTGAGATCTTTTAGCGACAGCCAACCTTCTGTCTTGATCTGTAACAGCTACGAGGCCAAACGGCCCCTTGTTGTTACAGATCGAGACAAACTCGGCAGGAACAACCACATCCGCGTCGGTTGCACCCCTCAGCGCCCATACCACTGGCGTCTCCATTCCTCAGCCAAATCGGCCCGCTGTGGAATGCCCGCCAGTCTCATCTTTTCAGCCAGCTTCCCCGGGTTCTTGAGCTCATCAAACGTAAACCGAAGCACCTTATGTCCGAGCATCGTCAGATGGGACTCTCGCTGACGTTCTGCCACGAATGGGTCGACCGACTCCCGATCCCCACCATCCTGCAGGGTATACTTTCCCTTTCCATCGAGCTCGCCAATCACGCACGCCCCGTCCTCGAGTCTCCAGAAATAGTCGACTCGAAATACCTGATTCGGATTGAGCGGATCACGAAACTCCACCTGCAACTCTGGCACCAGAAACCCGTATGCAATAAAGAACGCCCGAAAACGAGACTCGCCGCCGTTTTCGGACAGCCCGTCCGCATACGACGCAATCACCTGCGCTCTGCGATACCCACGCTTGCCTTCACAATCCATACGAAGCCGCTCACAAAAGTCATCGCGCGATACGCCCTTTGCTCGCAACGCAGAATCGGCAATCGCCAAGCCATACGAAAACGGCGCGCGCAGCAGGCAATCCTCTACCGTGCGCCAAAACGGCGTCACCCGCACGCCGTCGACTTGTTCAAGCGCACACGCCACCCGCGGACGTAACAGCCGGCATCCTGCACTCAGCGGCACCGAGCAACCTGTCTTAACAAGATATCGTGGCCCGAGCAGATCATTCGGCACCTCCAGACCCCACAAAAGCGCCGCGTCATAACCCCAAAACGCCCAATCGGGATGAAACTCCGCAAGCCCTTTAATGGTCCGCAGCGCTCGCTCCGCCGGCGTCAACGCATCCCAATCATGTTGAAAACAGAACAAATACGGCTCGGGCTCCGCAATATCATCGGTTCCCACATGACGCCGCAGCCACATGAGCTCGGCATTGTCGTGCATCACAAGCAGCACGCCTTGTTCAGCCGCCTTCGCGAGCCTAGCAAGCATCCTATTCCGCGCCAAGGTGTTACGCGTTGCATGCTTGTGTTTGAAAACGGTATTAGACACTTCCATCACCATCACATCGGACAAATGGGCCATTGTCACCGTTGCCGCTGTCGACAAACGTCTTGATCTGTAACAGTTGGGTCGAGTTTTGACCTGTAGATGTTACAGATTGGGACATTCCCCCAGCCAGGTGCCAAACGTCTCGATCTGTAACAGGTAGACCGGTTTTTTGTCCCTAAACGTTACAGATCGAGGCGAATAGACAGGCGGCGGCGCGACTGCCCATCCCCTACTCCCATTCCTGCTCGTAGATGTTGAGCGACTTCACGTACCGCCCCTGGGCGCCCATGATGTCGCGGACCAGGCGTAAAAAGAAGCTGACGCACGAGGTGTCGAAACCGTCCTCTAGGTCCTCGGGATGCACCGCGCCCGGCCCGTCAACCGCCGTGTCGCTCAGGCGCGCGATGTCATACAGGTAGAGCTGTCCCGCCGTCAGCCATACATCGTCGACGCACGCGAGTCGCACCGCAATCGCGCCATCGTTCCAGTGCTCCTTTTGCACGATATGTGGGTCGTAGACGTCAAAGCGACGGTCGGTGCGCGTGTCCTTCAGCACGACCATGCCAGTCGCGGGATCCTTGTCCAAAATGCCAAAGCGCGAGAAATACTGCGTGTCGCGCACCTGCTTAAGTCGTCCGAGCGAAACAGGAGAAATTGACGCTGGCGGCTCGTCCACAAACAGCTCCAACAGCGTCTTGCCGCGGTAATAGGGGCGCTCAAACAACAGCCAATCGGTAAACGCCATGTTGTAGGCCATGATTTCGTTTTGAGAAGGTTCCTCGCAATAGCTGAGCCACGGATCGACGACAATCTCGAACTGCTCGCGCGCCGGCTCCAGGAATTGAAACTTCCGCAGCATCCAAAAGTGAGCCATGTCGGCAATATCGTTGCCGACGGCTTCAGCCAGCTGTGCTCGGTCAAAAACTTGGTCAGTCATGGCATCCTCCTCAAACTGATGGACCTCAATTTGAGCTTACGAGGAGGGTGGGCAACCGAGGCAAGCGCGGGCAAAATAGGCCTTCGACTGCAAACCAGATGCTAACCAAACACTTGACGGGACACTTGACCGAATGAGCGCACCGCAAAGAAACCGCAGGTAGACATAGACAGCCAACCCGCCCTTTTGAGCCAGATGCCCGCAGCCACCACAGAAAGAGCAGAGTAGCACAGGCGCAAACGTCGACGAATGAACACTTGTACGTCGACAAACGAACAGGCGCCCCGCAAAGAGTGTCCCCAACGACTAGACAAAAAATGACTAGTCGTTGGGGACGTTCTTAAATGACTACCTTACAGCTCCAGCGCCTCGGCGACTTCGGCTGCGCAGGTCAGGGCATCGGCCATGGCGTTCACAACGAGCGAGCTGCCGTTGCGGGCGTCGCCGGCCACATACACCGGCGCGGCATCCGCGGCGACACCCTCCGTGCGAGCCGCGAGGTGCGAGCCCTCGGCAGCCATCACCGGCAGCGGACGACCAGAGGTGGCAACAGGCACGCTCACCGCATCGAACACACTGTGCTCCGGACCCGTAAAGCCGCAGGCGATGAGCACCAGCTGCGCCGGCACCTCGTGCTCGGAGCCCGCAATGCGCTCCGGCTTGCCGGCCGACCAGTCCAGATCGACCACGCGCAGGCTCGCGGCCGCACCCTTCTTGTCCAGCAGCACCTCGAGGGTATCCACGCCCCAGGCGCGCATCTCGCCACCCATGGCGGCAATGGCCTCCTGCTGACCGTAGTCGGTCTTCTTAACGTTGGGCCACTGCGGCCAGGGGTTGCTCGCCGCGCGCTTATCGGGCGCGGCCGGCAAGAACTCAAACTGGCGCACGCTGCGCGCACCCTGGCGCACCGCGGTACCCACGCAGTCGTTGCCGGTATCGCCACCGCCAATGACCACGACGTCCAAACCGTGCGCGTTCACCGCGGGCTCGCCACCATCGAGCACCGAGATGGTCGAAGCCGTCAGGTAGTCCACCGCGTACACCACGCCCGGGGCATCAATGTTCGCAGCCGAAAGCCCACGCGGAGCACGGGCGCCGGCAGCCACCACGACGGCGTCAAAGCCATCGAGCTTGGCGGCAACCTTGGGATCGTTCACATCGGCACCAAGCTCAAACACAATGCCCAGCTCGCGCATGAGCGCCACGCGACGCTCGACCACGGACTTCTCGAGCTTCATGTTGGGAATGCCGTACATGAGCAGGCCGCCCGGGCGGTCGTCACGCTCAAACACCGTCACACGGGCGCCACGACGCGCAAGCTCCCATGCTGCCACCAGACCGGCAGGGCCGGAGCCCACCACGGCAACCGTGGGTGCGCCCTCCCCTGCCGGCTCAAAGCGACGCGGACCGCCATCTGCCCACTCATGGTCGCTGATCGCACGCTCGTTGTCATGAATCGTCGTGGGTTGGCCCTCGACCGAGCCCAGGTTGCACGCGGCCTCGCACAGCGCCGGGCACACGCGACTCGTGAACTCGGGCATGGGCGAGGTAAGCGACAGACGCTCGGCAGCCTCGTCCCAGCGGCCGCGGTACACCAGCTCATTCCACTCGGGAATCAGGCTGTGCAGCGGGCAGCCGCTCGGGCGTGCCTTGCCAAAGCTCGCGCCCATCTGGCAAAACGCCACGCCGCACATCATGCAGCGGCTCGCCTGGGCGCGACGTGCGTCGTCATCGAGCTCCACGTACAGCGGATCGAAATCATGGCTGCGCTCCTCCACGGGGCGAAGCTCGTGGGTCACGCGATCGATATCAAGAAAAGCACCGGGCTTACCCATGGCACTTACGCCTCCTTCTTGGTCGAAGCAACAGAGCTGGCAGCGGCGGTCACAGCGCCAACACCGGCGCCACCCGCAACATCAAAGCGAGCGACATCCGCGGCGCTCGCGCGACCGGTCACAATGCCAAACGCCAACTCCTCGGCCTGCGCATGCGTCTTGCCGGCAGCCTCGCCTGCGGCGACAATCGCCAGCACGCGCTCGTACTCGGTCGGAATGACCTTCACAAAGTGCTTGCTCATCGTCTCAAAGCTGTAGAGCAGCTTGATGCCGCGCGGGCTCTGCGTCGCGTCCACGTGCTCCTGAATGAGCTCGCGAATCTGCGCCAGCTCGCCGGCCGTCGGGGCCTTGAGCTCCACGCTCTCGTGGTTTACGCGGGCATCGAGCGTGCCGTACTGGTCAAAGACGTAGGCCACGCCGCCTGTCATGCCGGCGGCAAAATTCTGCCCGACCTCGCCCAGGATGAGTGCCAGACCGCCCGTCATGTACTCGCAGCCATGGTTGCCGCAGCCCTCGACCACCACGGTGGCACCGGAGTTGCGTACGGCAAAACGCTGGCCGGCAAGACCGTTAATGAAGCCGCGGCCGCTCGTAGCACCAAAGAACGCAACGTTGCCCACGATGATGTTCTCGTCGAACTTGTAGGTCGCATGCGGGTTGGGGCGCACCGACACCTCGCCGCCCGAAAGGCCCTTGCCAAAGTAGTCGTTAGCGTCGCCGCACACGTTGAGCGTAATGCCGCGCGGCAGGAAGGCGCCAAAGCTCTGACCGGCCGAACCATCGCAATCGATGGTAATGGAGCCGGCGGGCAGGCCCTCGGGATGCGCCTTGGTCACCGCGTTGCCCAAGATGGTGCCCACACAGCGGTTGACGTTGGCGATATCGGCGCGGAAGCGAATTGGACGCAGATGCGCACGGGCGTCGGCCGTATAGGGCACAAACAACGTGGAGTCGAGCGTCTTGTCGAGCTCGCTGTCCGCGGCCATCTGCGGCAGGAAGTGGCGACCGTCGGCGCCCGGAATATGGGCACCGAACTCGCAGGTCGCGCTCGCCAGCACGGGCGACAGATCGAGCAGGTTTGCCTTGCGGTTGCCCGGGACCTCGATCTGGCGCAAGCACTCGGGATGGCCGACCATCTCGTCGACGGTGCGGAAGCCCAGGCTCGCCATGATCTCGCGCAGCTGCTCGGCCACAAAGAGCATAAAGTGCTCAACGTGCTCGGGCTTACCGCGGAAGCCGTGACGCAGGCGGCAGTTTTGCGTAGCGATGCCGGCCGGGCAGGTGTCCTGCTGGCAGTCGCGCTGCATGAGGCAACCCATGGAGATGAGCGGCATGGTCGCAAAGCCAAACTCCTCGGCACCCAGCAGACAGGCGACGGCGACGTCGGTGCCGTCCATGAGCTTGCCGTCGGCTTCGAGCACCACGCGCGAGCGCAGGCCGTTTTGCAGCAGCGTCTGCTGAGCCTCGGCGAGGCCAAGCTCCAACGGCAGACCCGCATGCCAGATAGAGTCGCGCGCAGCGGCACCCGAGCCGCCATTGTGGCCGCTGATCAAGATCTTGTCGGCAGCACCCTTGGCCACACCGGTGGCGATGGTGCCGACGCCAGCCTCGCTGACCAGCTTGACCGACACGCGCGCGCCGGGGTTGGCGTTCTTAAGGTCAAAGATCAGCTCTGCCAGGTCCTCGATAGAATAGATGTCGTGGTGCGGCGGAGGCGAGATCAGGCCGATGCCGGGCGTAGACTGACGGACCTCGGCGATCCAGGGGTAGACCTTCTTGCCGGGCAGGTGGCCACCCTCGCCGGGCTTGGCGCCCTGGGCCATCTTGATCTGAATCTCGAAGGCGCTGCACAGATAGCGGCTCGTCACGCCAAAGCGCGCACTTGCTACCTGCTTGATGGCGGAGTTCTTGGAGTCTCCGTTAGCCAGCGGGGTCTCGCGACGCGGATCCTCGCCGCCCTCGCCGGAGTTGGAACGGCCGTGCAGGCGGTTCATGGCGATGGCCATGCACTCGTGTGCCTCTTTGCTGATGGAGCCATATGACATGGCGCCGGTGTTAAAGCGGCGGACGATGTTGAGTGCGGACTCGACCTCGTCGAGTGCCACCGGAGTGCGGCCGCTGGCATCAAAGTCCAGCAGGTCGCGCAGGCGCACGGCACGGCCGGTGCGGTGCAGGCGGGCGCTGTACTCCTTAAAGGTGTCGTAGCTGTCCTCACGGCAGGCGGTCTGCAGCAGGTAGACAGTTTGCGGATCGATGAGGTGATCCTCGCCGCCGAGCGGGCGCCACTTGGTCAGACCCAGCGTGGGCAGCTGATCGGGAGCCGGGCTCTTAAGGATAGCGAGCGCGGCGTCGTAGCGCTCGTTTTGCTCGCGCTCAACGTCCTCGACACCCATACCGCCCACACGGCTCACCGTGCCGGCGAAGTACGCGTTGACGAACTCCGGCGTAAAGCCCACGGCCTCGAAGATCTGCGCCGAATGGTAGCTCTGCACCGTGGAGATGCCCATCTTGGACATGATGGAGACGATGCCGGCGGTCGCAGCCTTATTGTAGTTGGCGATGCCCTGCTCGGCCGTCACGTCCAGGTCGCCGCGTGCCGCCAGATCGCGGATGCACGCATGTGCGTTGTACGGATAGATGCCGCTCGCAGAGTAGCCCACCAGTGCCGCAAAGTCGTGCGGGGACACGGCGTCGCCGCACTCTACCACGATGTCGGCAAAGGTACGCACGCCGGCGCGGATCAGATGGTTGTGCACGCAGCCCACGGCGAGCAGCGACGGCACGGGCACCTCGCCCGCAGCGGCGCGATCGCTCAGCACCACGATGTTCACGCCGTCGCGGACCGCAGCCTCAACGTCCTCTGCAAGCTGCTTGAGCGCAGCCTGCAGTGCGCCCTCGCCGGCATCACGGCGGTACACGGCACGGAAACGGCGGGTCTTAAAGCCCACGCGGTCGATGGCGCAGATGCGGTCAAACTCCTCCTCGTTGAGCAATGGGCGCTCCAAGCGAACCAGCTGGCAGGCCGTACGGGAGTCCTCGAGCAGGTTGCCGTGGTTGCCCAGATAGAGCGTGGTCGAGGTGACCATGTGCTCGCGCAGGGCATCGATCGGCGGATTCGTGACCTGGGCGAACAGCTGATAGAAATAGTCGTAGAAGGAGCGCGTCTTCTTGGACAGGCAGGCCAGCGGCGCATCGATGCCCATCGAGGCGAGTGGCGCCTTGCCCTGCTGGGCCATGGGACGCACGACCTCGTCAACATCATCCCAGTGATACCCGAGCTTAGCCATACGCACGGCGGCGGGCACCTCGGCGTCCTCGGCCGGCGTCGCCGTGGCAGGCCTATCGAGCGCGTCGACGGTCAGCGTCTCCTCGGCAATCCAATCACGGTAGGGCTTTTCCTTGGCGTAACGGGCGCGCAGCTCGTCGTTGTAGATGACGCGGCCGCGGGCAAAGTCGACCTCGAGCATCTGGCCCGGCCCCAGACAGCCGCTCGTCAGGATGTTCTCGGGGCTCACCTCGATGGTGCCCACCTCGCTCGCCAGCATAAAGCGACCGTCGCGCGTCACATAGTAGCGGGCGGGGCGCAGGCCGTTACGGTCGAGGGCGGCACCCAGCGTGCGACCGTCGGTAAAGGCGATGGCCGCCGGGCCATCCCACGGCTCCATGAGCATGGACTGGTAAGCGTCGTAGGCGCGGCGCTCCTCGCTCAGGCTGTCGTTGTGGTCCCACGGCTCGGGCAGTAACATGGACGCGGCACGCGTAAGCGGACGACCGTTCATGACCAAAAACTCAAGCACATTGTCCAGAATCGCGGAGTCGGAACCCTCGCGGTTGATGATGGGCATCACGCGCTCAAGATCGTGCTGCAGCACGGGGCTGTACAGGTTGGGCTCGCGGGCGCGGATCCAGTTGACATTGCCCTTGAGGGTGTTGATCTCGCCGTTGTGGATGATAAAGCGGTTGGGGTGCGCGCGCTCCCAGCTGGGCGTGGTGTTGGTGGAGTAGCGCGAGTGAACGAGCGCTACGGCCGTCTTGACGGTGGCGTCGTTGAGATCGATGAAGAAGCGGCGCATCTGCGTGGCCACAAGCATGCCCTTGTAAACGATGGTGCGCGAGCTCATGGAGCACACATAGAAGATCTTGTCGCGCAGGGCAAACTCGGCGTCGGCCTTCTTCTCGATGGTGCGGCGGCACACGTACAGGCGGCGTTCAAAGGCATCACCCGCCGGCGTGTCGTCGGGACGGCCCAGGAAGGCCTGCAAGATAGTAGGCATGCAGGCGCGGGCCGTCTCGCCCAGGTCGTGCGGGTCGACCGGCACCTCGCGCCAAAAGAGCAGCGGCACGCCGGCCTCGGCGCAGCCCTCCTCAAACACGCGACGGGCAGCCTCTACGCCCTTGTCGTCCTGCGGGAAGAACAGCATGGCCACACCGTAGTCGCCCTCTGCCGGCAGAATCTGGCCGCACTTTTGAGCCTCTTTACGGAAAAAGTGATGCGGAACCTGGAACAGGATGCCGGCGCCGTCGCCGGTGTTCTTCTCGAGTCCCGTGCCGCCGCGGTGCTCCAAGTTGACCAGAATGGACAGTGCATCGTCCAGAATCTGGTGATGGCGCTCACCGTTGATATCGGCGAGCGCGCCGATGCCACATGCATCGTGGTCGAATTCGGGGCGATAAAGGCCCTGCTGCTGAGCGGAATCTGCCTGCATCGCGATCCTCCCCTAGATATTAGACAGTCAATTGAATAGGCATACTAGGAGCATCGCCGGCCCGTTGTGTTTCCCACCCGTTTCGAAACAATCGCGTAACGCGCACCCTACGAGTGGACACCGCCGACCTCAAGGGCGACAACAAGGGCCCCAGGTTCGGCCCGTAAGCTCACCGCTTCAAACATCTCAATCTGTAACAGGAAGACCCAATTTTGGCGCCTAGATGTTACAGATTGAGATGTTTTTGAGAGACGGTTCCGAATGTCTCGATCTGTAACACCTAGGCCCAATTTCCATCCCTACTTGTTACAGATCAAGACATTTCGGCAATCCCCTTTCACCATCCTATTCAAATACAACAATTTTGTTAGTCGTGGTTAACTTTTTAGCCTAAAACGGGTATCCTTTGCGGCGTTAAACAAACGGCACGCAGGAGCGCACCATGCTCAACCATCTCAAACATCATTTTGGCTCCCGACGCACCGGTGGTCACGGAGGCCTAGACATTGCGCGGCATATCGGCCCCGGGCTGCTCGTGACCGTCGGCTTTATCGATCCGGGCAATTGGGCCTCAAATATGGCCGCGGGCTCTCAATTTGGCTACGCGCTGCTGTGGATCGTCACGCTGTCCACGATTATGCTCATCGCGTTGCAGCACAACGCGGCGCACCTGGGCATCGCCACGGGCGCCTGTCTTGCCGAGGCCACGACACGTTACCTCCCCCGCCTCGTCGGGCGTGCGATACTCGGCAGCGCATATCTAGCCACGATCGCCACCGCCATGGCCGAAGTCCTGGGTGGTGCGATTGCCCTTCAAATGCTCTTTGGACTGCCCGTGCGCGCGGGCTGCGTCATCGTGGCGGCAGCATCGATGACGATGCTCATGACGAGCTCCTACAAGCGTGCCGAACGCTGGATCATCGCCTTCGTAGGCGTGGTAGGGCTCTCGTTTTTGGCCGAGCTTGCGCTGGTCAAGGTCGACTGGCCGCAGGCCGCCGCAAGCTGGATCACGCCCGGTATGCCCACCGGCTCGGCCGCAATTATCGTAAGTGTCCTAGGCGCGGTCGTTATGCCCCACAACCTCTTCCTGCACTCCGAGGTCATCCAATCCATGCACTTCGAAGGCCAAGGCGAGCAAGTTATCGAAGAGCGTCTGCATTACGAGCTCTTCGACACGCTCTTTTCGATGGGCGTGGGCTGGGCAATCAACTCGGCCATGGTCATCCTGGCCGCAACGACCTTCTTTGCGCACGGCATTGTCGTAGACGACCTCGCCGTCGCAGCGGCCACGCTCTCCCCCATCTTAGGCCCGGCGAGCTCGACCATCTTTGCGGTGGCGCTGCTGTTTGCGGGCATATCGAGTAGTGTGACGGCGGGCATGGCGGCGGGCACCATCACCGCGGGCATGTTCGACGAGGAATACGACATCCACGACCGACATTCCTCGATCGGGGTGGCAGCCTGTTTCGTCGGTGCAGTGGCGGCGTGTTTGATCGTCCCGAATCCTTTTGAAGGCCTCATCTGGAGTCAGGCGCTGCTGTCGCTTCAGCTGCCGATTACGGTCTTTGTGCTCATACGACTCACCAGTTCGCCCCGCGTCATGGGCAAATACGCCAACTCGCGCCCGCTCAACGCGCTGCTCGTAGGGATCGGTGCCATCGTGACGATTCTCGATGTCGTGTTGTTGACAGGGATGTAATGGGACGGAACACCCACCCAGGCAAACGTCTCGATCTGTAACATCTAGACCCGCTTTTGATGTCTAGATGTTACAGATCGAGATCATTCCGAGGAACAGCTCCGTTTGTCTCAATCTGTAACAAGTAGACCCCGTTTTCACTGCCAGATGTTACAGATTGAGATCTTCTGCCGGACGGTTTTAGTTTGTCTCAATCTGTAACAAGTGGACCCAATTTCCGCTTCTAGATGTTACAGATCGAGACATTTC
Source organism: Collinsella sp. CLA-JM-H32B (assembly GCF_040098065.1). Classification (NCBI taxonomy): domain Bacteria; kingdom Bacillati; phylum Actinomycetota; class Coriobacteriia; order Coriobacteriales; family Coriobacteriaceae; genus Collinsella; species Collinsella sp. CLA-JM-H32B. Next base: position 89,004 of record NZ_JBBNNA010000005.1, read on the forward strand.
TTCAGCTCCAACCTTTTGTCTCAATCTGTAACAGATAGACCCGTTTTGAGCCGCCACATGTTACAGATTGAGATTTTGAGAATGATGGTTTTGGTTTGTCTCGTTCTGTAACAGGAAGACCCGTTTTGAGCCGCTAGATGTTACAGATTGAGACAAATGGTCGGCCGGACTCACAACAGACAGGATCGGCTAACAGCAGCCGTGATCCCTTGGGGACGGAGGAAAAGGGCCCCGGCCGGGATGACCGACCGGGGCCCTTGGACAGAGCTATGTTCGGCTTTCGCCGTGTGCCTGCGAGCTACTCCTCGACGAGCTCAAACTGATCGGGACCGACGCCGCACACCGGGCACACGTAGTCCTCGGGCAGCTCGGGCGTGTCGACCTCAACCTCGTAACCGCAAACGATGCACACGAACTTATACGTCTTTTTCTCCTCAGCCATGATGTTCTCCTCTCGAACGCGACTGGTGATGTACTTCGCTTATTAGTATATGTTCTCAATAATATAATGCAAGTGTTTTTAAAACATTTCTAGCCTTGATACGAAGACGCCTTCGGAGGCGTCTTGCCCTTCAGAACCTTGTGATAGTAGTCGTACGTCAGCGGCGTCTCGTCGCTCAGGCGCTCGGCGTCCTCGACCTCGCCGATAAACAGTAGATGCGTACCCACATCCACAGTGTCGATCAAACGGCAGCTAAACAGAGCCGCCGCGTGCTCGGGCACATAAGGCATACCCAGAGCCGTCTCGCGGGTCTCGTATTTGGCAAACTTGTCATAATCGCTGCTGGTGCGGAACCCAAAGTTACCGATGTAGAGCATGTCGGCAGTCTGATCGATCACGGTCAGCGCGAACGCTTTGGCCGATGCGATGACGCCCGAGGTGACGTTGTCCTTGTTCACGGCAACCGAAATGCGCGGCGGCATGGACGTCACCTGCACCGCCGTATTGATGACGCAGCCGGCGCGCAGCCCGTCTGCCGCAGCGCTCACCACGTACAGACCACTCGGCATGGTAAAGAACGCAGTTTTGTCCATAACGATCACTCCCCTAACCCGGGTTGGTACCTTATGGATGTATGTACCCACAAAAAAGGCGGCGCCCATACCGGACGCCGCCTTTGAGACATATGTGTCAGAACAGTAAGCAAGATGAGACGCCCGCAGTTGCGGTGAAATAGGGACTAAATAGCCCCTCAAACAGGCAAAACAGTCCGTATTCCACCGCAACTTGTACAGAGCGCCTAGCGATTACGCTCCTTAAGCGCGCGGTCAATCTCGCGCTGGACATCGCGCTTGGCCATATCCTCGCGCTTGTCGTAAAGCTTCTTGCCGCGGCCTAGGCCCAGCAGCAGCTTTACGCGGCCGTCGGTATTAAAGTACAGCTCCAGCGGCACCAGGGCATAGCCGCGATTACGTAGTTTACCGTCGAGAAAGTCAATCTCCTTGCGGTGCAGCAGCAGACGACGGCGGCGATCAGGGTCGCGGTTCCACACGCCACCATGGCTATAAGGGTGAATATGCAGGCCCACGAGCCAGCACTCGCCACCACGAATCAGTGCAAAGGTGTCGGTGATCTGGCACGCGCGCTCGCGAATCGACTTGACCTCGGTGCCACTCAGCTCAATGCCGCACTCAAAGGTCTCATCGATAAAATACTCATGGTGTGCCGAGCGATTCTTGGAGATGAGCTTGCGCTCGCGCTTACTGGGCATCGCCGGCCCCCTTGGCTCCATCGGCATTTGAGCCCGCAGCGTCGCGCTTTGCCTTGCGCTCAGCATTGAGCTCGGCATCGCTCTCGCGCACCAGTTTGATAATCGCCGCGCAGGCCTCCTCGCCCACCAAGTCGCGAGCACGCACCGTCAGGCGCGTAGCCTCCTGCTTGTCGCCGTCGCTTGCAGCATCTGTCGCGCACATAATCAGGCAGATGGCAATCTCGGCCGAAGGCGAGGTCGGCACGCCTTGCAGGGCCAGTTCACCCATCACGTGGTCGTCGCTCTCATCGGCGGCATCCGGATAGGTGGTATGGATCTTGTTGAGCAGGCGTGTCGTGTGCGCATCGTTGGGCGCTAAGCGCAGTGCCAGACGCGCGCAACCCACGGCCGCCGAGACGTTCTCGGTCTCAGGCTCCAAGAAGTACTGGCCCAAGTTGGCATAGGCGCGGGCGGCGCACTTGCCATCGCTTGCACGCTCCAGCACCGAGAACGAGAGCGATGCCCATTCCTGTTTGTCCTCGAGTGCGCGGAACAGCTCGGCCAAGTCCAAGCGATAGTTGCAGTTCATGGGGTCCCAACGCACGGCCTGCATCAAGGCATTACGAGCGCTCACATAATCCTGCTGGCGAATGTAGGCAAACGCCATGTCAGAGTACAGGCGGTCAAACGGCACCTCGACCTGCACGAGCTCGCGCGGATCCTTCTCCACGCGGCGATAGGCCAAGCGCTCAAACTTGCTATCGAAGCTAAAGTATTGGCGCTTCTCCTCCGTCTTGCACTCGGCGTCGATATACTCCTCGGCGAGCTCCACCAGGCGCTCCAGCAGCGGTGTCGCCGTAGCCAGGTCGCCCTGCGCCAGATAGTTCTCGGCATACGTGATGTCTTGCAAGCTGATGGGCAGATCCATGGCTACTCCTCGATCTGAGCGAAACACGGCAGGCGCCGTATATACGGTCAATACACAAAACCCGGGTCTCTTGCGAGGCCCGGGCGTTCATTTGTGGGTAGCCCGTACCAGATTCGAACTGGTGATCTCCGCCTTGAGAGGGCGGCGTCCTAAACCGCTAGACGAACGGGCCATATGTAGCAAATGCAATGGCTGGGATGGAGGGAGTCGAACCCCCATTGACGGAACCAGAATCCGCTGTCCTGCCATTAGACGACATCCCAATGACTGCATCGCTGCGCTCGGCTGTGCCTTTGCGCAAGAAAGAAATATACGGGAAGTCCCGCCATGACGCAAGCCCCAATTTTGACTTTTTTGAAATTCGGTCAAATTGGCCTAATTTCGTCCAACCCGTGAAGGACCTGTGAAGTCGACCGCCGTACACGAAGGGCAAAACGCCGCGAGCGGTAGCCGTCAACCGTTGGCAGATTCTACCGCGAAAACGATAGCACCAGGCAACACAATCGAAGTATCAATGACCACGTAGATATCGAGGCGCTATGGACGAAGAGCTTGATTACCTATGGGAGACCCTGGGCCTCGAGATCACTGCTGACCTTTGGCCCGAGCGGGACAAAATCCACCCCACACTGCGCCCCGCCATCACGGTGATGCAGGCAAACTACCGCCGCGCCTCATTTTTGATCATGCGGACGTCATGGCATGCGGCGCTCCCCGACCTCAAGCGCATCCAGGCAAGTCTCGTCGAGCTATCCGGCATGCCGACCGTCATATCCGAGACGAACCTGGAGCGGCGGCAGCGCGAGCGCCTGCAGCGGCAACGGATTCCGTTTATCTGCCCCGGCATTCAGGCATACCTGCCCTTTATGGACGAAGAGTACTGGAGCGACACGCCCGACAAGCACGCAAAGATCTACGACCCACACGAATGGGCGCAGCTGGAGGACTGACTGGGACAGGCCCGCCGGCGGAAAGCGCGTCCCAGATTTCAAGCTCAAACTGGTCCCTACATTCCCGTCGAGCCCTCAATCGGAAACCGTGTCCCGGAATCAGCGCTCGAAACGGGATGTCATTTCCGATAGAGCGCTCAACCGGAAAGCACATCCCAGAATCAGCGCTCAAAACGGGACGCACTTTCCGCAGCCGCTACAGCAACGCCTCGGTCCAAGCCGCTTCCTTAAAGCCGGGGATCGCAAAGTCGTCGCCCACCAGTAGCGGACGCTTAACAAGCATGCCGTCGGTCGCCAGCAGCTCGCAGCATTCCTGGTCCGTCATACCCGCATCCAGGCGCGCCTTCAGGCCCAGCTCTCGATATTTCATGCCCGACGAGTTAAAGAAGCGTCGCACCGGCAGCCCCGAACGAGCAATCCAGGTCGCAAGTTCATCGGCCGTGGGATTGTCCGTAACGATATCGCGGTCGATATACTCAACCCCATGTTCGTCCAGCCATGCCTTGGCCTTTTTACAGGTCGAGCACTTGGGATATTCAACAAACAATACGGTCATGGGAATCCTCCGAATGTAGATCGGCCAACGCAGGTACACACCATACGAGGCGCCTTCACATGATGAGGCAATTGTAGCCCACGGGTCACACGCTAAACGAACCGTACCCCGAATCCGCGTTTGATGAACGGCAGCAGCTCCATTGCCTCGGGCGTGATATGGCCCGCAACGTTCATGCGCTCGTCACCGGGAAGATCGACCCGCGCAATCTCAAGCTCGCCTTCGTAGCGCCCATAGCCGCTATTGCTCACAGCGATCGACCCCGCCTTTCGCGGCAGGCCGGCACCGGTATCCGTCGGCACGGAATCCGGCTTAAGCGTCGTGCGCGACTCCTGAGACCTAAAGATGAGGGCGCTCGAATCGGGCCGGTCGTGATGAATCTGCCCACGTACATAGGCATAGCCGGACTCAAGCTCGCATTGCAAATCCACGTATCCGGCAGAAACTTGAGCAAACTGCGCCCAACCCGCATCGGAAAGATCGGGGTCGCCAACCAAAACGATGTCGCAATCGGCGCCGTGTGCGAGCTCAAGCATGTTGAGGGCAACCTTCGACGCGCGACCGCGCTGCGCCTCAACCGTCGGCAGTCCTTCGAATACCGGCCCGCGAACGTTGGCGTCACCTGGCACAAAAGCCATGATTTCGAAGCCAAGCGCCGCAAGACGAAGATTCGTCCGAGCAATGTCCTCCAGAGCTAAACCGGTATAAGGCTTGGGATAAAAATTGTGGCAGGCGGCAAAACGAGTCACATCGGCACCGGCTTCTCGCCACGATGCGATTTCATCAGAACTCACCGTCGATGCATTGACCACAATGCGAAATTCACCGGACAGCTCCGCGACCCGCTGGGCGCTAAAGCCATAGTCCAAACGAAGGTATTCCAGCCCCAGATCGCGCAGATCTTCGATACGCTCAAGCCCGAGCAAATCGCACGTGCGCGGCCCCACATCGGCAATGAGCGCAATGCCGCGGGCGGAAAGCAGCGACAGCACGTGACGGACCTTATCGGCATACGCCGCTCCCCCATCCTCGGGAATATGCAGCGAGGTGAACGCGTAGCGCGCACCCGCCGCGGCGCCACGCTCAATCGTCCGTTCAATATCCTGCAGAGGGCTAGAAAGATAAATCGAAATACCCGTTTTCACGCTTCAACGCTCCTTTAAAAAAGGCCGGCGGAGCAGTTAGCCCCGCCGGCACAACCATAGCATCAAGAAATCTTCCGCGCGCCGCGAGCCCTGAGCAACACGGCTCGCGATATCAAACTACTCGCCAAAGAACTCGTTGATCCTCTGCTCGTCGACGCCAAAGAACCACGTCAGGACAAAGCCGGCGGCATAAGCAAGCAGCATAGCGGCAACGTAGCCGAGCTGCTGACCAGGAACGACGATCAACAGGCCAAACAGACCGGAAACACCCTGGGAAACCGTGCCGATGTGAAGCAGTGCTGCAAGCGCGCCGCCAAATCCGGCACCCAGGCAGGCCGTCACAAACGGACGAACGAGCGGCAGCGTAACGGCATACATCAGAGGCTCGCCCACGCCCAGGATGCCAACGGGGATGGACTCGGCGACGTACTTCTTGAGCTTGGCGTTCTTGGTCTTAAAGTACAGCGCCAAACCGGCACCGACCTGGCCGCCGCCAGCCATCATAAGGATGGGCAGCAGGTAATTGATGCCCTTGGTAGCGCCGTCGGGATCGTTGAGCATAGCGTGGATCGGCGTGAGCGCCTGATGCAGGCCGACGGACACCAGCGGCAAGAAGCCTGCCGACAGGATATAGCCACCCAGGACGCCCAGCTTCTCGAAGATAAAGGTGAGGACGCTAAAGATAGCAGTCGTCAGCCATGCGCCAACCGGCTGGATGACGAGCATCAGAGCAAAGGCGCCGATGATGAGCACCAGCAGCGGGGACAGGAACGTATCGAGCGCGTTGGGCATAACCTTGCGAATCTGACGCTCCATCCAGGCAAAAAATGCGCCAGCGATGAGAGCCGCGATCATGCCACCCGCTGCGGGGTTGTACTGCGCACTGGTGAGCGGCAGCAGAATGGCAGTGGCAGGATCAGCCGCGCCAGGCGCAAGCAGGGGCATGGCACTGTTGGCGATACACATCATGCCGGCGATGCCGCCCAGCGCAGCGGAGCCACCAAACTCACGTGCCGCGTTATAGCCCACCAAGATGGGTAGATAGGCAAACAAGGCCCAGCCCATGGAACGAATGCCCTGGTACCACCACTCGCCTGCAAGCGCGCCTGCCGTCGAGACGTTAATGACGTTGCAGATACCGTTGATGAGGCCAGCCGCAATGATGCCGGGAAGCAGGGCGACGAAGACATTGGAAATCTTCTTGAGGAAGGCCTGAACCGGCTTAGACTCGTACTTGGCCTTCTGCGCGGCCTTGTTTGTGGCCGCAGCGTCAACCACGCTCTCGTCAGCAACGCCTTTCGCGAGGCCGGTGAGCTTGGAGAACTCCTCGAGCACCTTATTCACCTTGCCCGGACCCAGCACGATCTGCATCGTATCGTCCTCAACCAGGCCCATCACGCCGTCGAGCGCCTTAATACCCTCCGTGTCGACGTTGCCCGTGTTTTTGACGGTCACGCGCAGGCGCGTCATGCACGCCGCGTTTGCGAGCACGTTGTCTTTACCGCCCAAAAGGTCCAGCAGCTTTTGAGCCAGCTCTTTGTTCGTCATAACTCCTCCTTGTATTGGGTACCTCTTCTTGATGTCATATCAGCTCACGCCGTGCACCTATTGGACATCGGCATTGCTCTTCTCATGGCCACTCACCGCAGTACGGACATGGCCGTGCGCCCGTTCAAGAGCTACCGCAGCCTGCTCGGCATCGCAGTCCAACAGCACCGAGACAATAGCGGTTTTTACGTGGCCGCCGGCATCCGCAAGCGCCTGAACAGCGCGCTCGCGCGTGCAGTCGGTCGCCTCCATCACGATGTTCTGGCCGCGCACCACCAACTTCTCGTTCGTCTGCTGCACATCGACCATCAGGTTTTGGTACACCTTGCCAATCTTGACCATGGCACCGGTCGAAATCATGTTGAGAATGAGCTTTTGAACCGTTCCCGCCTTGAGCCTCGTTGAGCCGGTCAGCACCTCGGGACCAGGCACAGGCTCAATGGCAAGATCTGCGCTCTCCCCGATCTTCGACCCTTGGTTGCAGGCAATTGCAATGGTCTTGCACCCAGTTGCCTTGGCGTACACAAGGCCGCCCACCACATAAGGAGTACGACCGCTTGCCGCCAGGCCAACGACAAGATCCTTGTCCGAGAGTCCACGCTCTCGCAGGTCGTTCGCGCCAAGCTCCTCGCTGTCTTCGGCACCTTCGACAGCCTTGATAAACGCCGTCTCGCCTCCGGCAATGAGCCCGACAATCAGATCGGGTGACACGCCAAACGTGGGCGGACACTCCGAAGCGTCGAGTACGCCCAGACGACCGCTGGTACCTGCGCCCATGTAAAAGACGCGCCCGCCGCGCTCAAGCGCCTCGGCAGCCCAGTCGATTGCTGCGGCAACCTGGGGCAACACTTTCGTGACCGACTGGACGGCACGAAGATCCTCATCGTTCATCGTCGTGACGATTTGCAGCGATGTCATCGTATCGAGGTCCATTGACCTTTGATTACGCTGTTCGGTCGTGAATTTTGTTAAATCGAGCATTTCATTCACCTCATCTTTCCTGTTTCTCGATGTAGTTTTGCTTAATGACATGCGTCGCCCGTTCGTAGTCGTTGGCAACGTAAGCAGCATACAGGGCATCGACAACCATAAGCTGGGCCATACGCGAAGCCATGGCACCGCTGCGGACCAAGGGTTCACTCGCAGCGACGCCGAGCACGGCATCGGCCATGGTGGCAAGCTTGGATGATCCATCTACTTTGGTAACGGCCACGACGGGACAGTTGTGACGTTGAGCCTCGGCGGTGCAGTCCAGCACCTCTTGCGTCAAGCCCGAGTAGCTAAAGGCGATTGCCATATCGCCCTCATGCATGTTCTTGGCACACAAGAGCTGATCATGCCAGTCGTCGTACAGATGGCACTCTTTGTCGACACGCATGAGCTTTTGCGCCAGATCGTGCGCGACCAAACGAGAGGCACCAATACCGAACAGATTGACTGCGCGTGCCCGCTTAAGACGGGCCGCGCACCGCTCCAAGACGGTGTAATCGAGCGTTCGCGCCGTCGCCTCGATCGTACGCACGTTGCTTTTCATCACCTTCCCCACGATACGTTCGACGCTGTCATCCATGGAGATGTCCTCGAGGGCTACGTCTTTCTTGTCACCTAAGAGCGCCAGCTCGGCAATCAGTTCGCGCTGGAACTCCTTGTAGCCCGCAAAACCCAAACGCTTGCAAAAGCGCAAAATGCTCGAGGGCGAGGAGAACGTGACATCGGCAAGACCGCGGACGGGCAGCCCGACCACCTCGTGCGGATGAGCGCTTACATATGCGATGACATTGCGTTCCGCCGGGCTCGCGCTGAGCTCACGCTCGCGAAGCCGCAAAAGCAATCCGTTTGCCATCTCAAACACCTCCGTTGAGTAGAATTAAAGACCAACGAACGATTCGTACCGGATACAAACAGCTTTTGCGGTACATTGTGCCGCATCGTGGCGCACAAAGGGCGAGCGTTCTACCGCTCGTCCCTCAAATCCGACCGCTCGGAAATACGCGCGACACAAAATGATTCATCGAGGTCGCATCATTTGTAACAGGGTTGTTAACGGCGTCTCGCATGGGCGCCAATGGGACAGGTCGCGCGCTGAACCAGCGCGGCGGCCAACAGCACCAACAGCATGGCGACAACGTAACCCGCGGCATCGAAACCCAGGTCGATCATGTCGAAATGACGACCAGGAACAAAGATCTTGTGCACTTGGTCACCGACAGAGCAGACGGCGCAAAAGAGCAGAGCGAATACGTACCGGAATCGCGCGCACGGCAGGCACTCGCCCAGGCATGCCACTGTCGCCGAAGCAAACAGTCCTACAAAGAAGAACTCAACGGTATGTGCGACGCGACGAATGTTGGCACCCATCCACAGACGAACGGGCGCAAGCGGGTCGGGATGAACGGTGGCAGTCGTTGAGCCCGCGCCCCCGACGGCATTTCCCGCCTGGGTCTCCCCCGCAGTCTCGGACTGCACGCTGACGCTTTGTCCTTCCACCGCGCGCGCAGTGGACTCGCTGAGCGACGACGTCTGCTCCACGTTTTGCTCCGTCAGCATCCAAATACTTGCCAGCGTCACGACCAGCAGGACAACCGAAATCCATCCGACTATGTGCTTCACACGCGCCAAGGGCTAACCTCCGTCATTTTTTGAGCAGCAGCGAGTGTACCCCCAAATGCAGTTGTCGCCGTAGCGAAATCCAAAATGTTCGAATCGGGGCGCCAAAGGACCGTGGCGCCCCTACTCCATCTCGCGCATCCAGCGATCGAACGTTCCCACGCACACGCCTAGCCGCTTTGCCGCCTGACTCCGCGTGATATCACCCGCCTCGTAGGTATCGCGCACCAGCTCGAATTGCGGGGGACAGGGCTTGCGGGGCCGGCCAAAACGCACGCCGCGCGCTCGCGCCGCCGCAATGCCCTCGGCTTGGCGCCGGTGAATGTTCTCGCGCTCCACCTGCGCCACATAGCTCAGCAGCTGCAAAACAATATCGGCAATCAACGCACTCGTCACGTCCGACCCGCCACAGTCTCTGGCGCGCGTGTCGAGCAATGGCATGTCCAGCACCACGATGGCGGCGCCGAGCTCTTTGGTTATGCACCGCCATTCCTCGAGGATCTCACTGTAGTTACGGCCCAGCCGATCAATGGAAAGTACCACCAGCACATCACCGGAATCCAACGCGCACAGCAGCTCGCGATACCGCGGCCGATCGAAGTCTTTGCCGCTCGCACGATCGGCAAAGATATTCGCCGGTTCCACGCCATAGGCGCCCAGCGCATCCAGCTGCCGATTCAGATTTTGATCACGCGAGCTCACCCGCGCATACCCGTACACCGTTGTCATCTCATCCCCGCTCTCTCGAAAACCTCCCAAAAAGGAACAGGTTTATTTTGGTAGGTTTTATCTCCCCTATAGCAGGCGGAAGACGCAAGCGCGCGAGCGGCAAGGCGATTGATGCGCCACAAAAAAGGCGGCCCCAAAAGACCGCCCCGTTCTCTATCAATCACCAAATTCCGGCTAATGAATAAGCCTGAAATCCAAGTGCCCGCGCGTGGTGTTGACGCGCGAGACCTCGATGATCACACGCTGCCCCAGCTCATAGCGAGTCCCCGTGTCGGCGCCCGTGAGCGTGAGCGCGTCCTCATCAAACTCGAACCACTCGTTGCCCAGACTCTTGATCGAAACCAAACCCTCAACCTGTGTCAGATCCAGGCGCACAAAGAGGCCCATGCTGCTGACCCACGAGATCGTTCCGGCGTAGCGCTCGCCCAGGCGGTCCTCGTAGTACTGGGCGATCTTGATCTTTTGCGTCGCATGGCTGGCGGCGTCGGCCGCACGCTCGGCATCGCTGCACGCGCGGCAGATTTGCGGCAGGATGCGCGGCAGGGACTCGCGACCCTTACCGATCAGCCGCGGCGTACGTACCAAGGCGTCCTTGCCGCCGAGCTGCTCATAGGCCAACTGCAGCTTGAGTACGCGGTGCACCACCAGGTCGGGATAGCGACGGATGGGACTCGTAAAGTGACAGTAGCACGGCGCGGCAAGTGCGAAGTGGCCCTCGTTGCGCGGCTTGTACAGTGCGCGCTGCATGCTGCGCAGCAGCAACGTGTTGACGAGCGGCGCGTTGGCCGTACCGGCTGCGGCATCAACCGCCGCCTGCAGCTCGTCGGGGCTTCCCAGAGCAATGCCTGCCGCGCGACGGTCATCGATGATGCCCAGCTGTGCCAGCGCCACGGCGGCGCCGTGCAGGCTGTCGGGACTGGGATCGTCGTGCACGCGATAGCAGGCCTCGATATCGCGGTCGGCCAGCCACTCCGCCACGCACTCGTTGGCCAGCAGCATGGCTTCCTCAATCAGCGACGTGGCACACGAGCGCTCGCGCGCCACGATCCGCACGGGCACGCCGTTCTCGTCCAGCAGTGCACGGATCTCGGCCGTATCAAAGTCGACCGAACCGCGTGCGCGACGAATACGACGGCGAAGCTCGGCGAGCTCGTTGGCAGCTACGAGGAAATCCCCCAAGTCGACGTTATAGCCGCGAGCGGTTTCCTCGCACGCAAGCCCGCGCTCAAGCGCTTCCTCGCGCGAGGCTTCAACCGCGGCAACATCCTCGGCGGCACCCTCCAGCACCGAATACTCCACCGCACCGGCACGTACCAGCAGCGCCTCGGCGCCGTCGTAGTCCATGCGCACGCGCGAGCGGATCACGCTGGGATAGGGATCGTAATGGCGCACGCGACCCTGCGCGTCGAGCTCAATGTCGACGGTAAACGCCAAACGGTCCTCGTCGGGACGCAGCGAGCACAAATCGTTCGACAGGCGCTCGGGCAACATGGGCAGCACGCGATCGGCAAGATACACCGACGTCGTGCGATGGCGGGCTTCCAGATCGATATGTCCGTCCCAGGCAACATAGTGCGAAACGTCGGCAATATGGACACCCAGCTTGTAGCCACCCTCGGGCGTGCGCTCCAGCGAGATGGCATCGTCAAAGTCGCGCGCGTCGACCGGGTCAACCGTAATGACAAAGCGGTCGCGCAGGTCTCGGCGGAGCGGGTCCTTGAGTGCCGAGGCCACATCGAGCGAAAGTGCCTCGGCCTCGGTTAGCGCGGCCTCGGGATACGTATCGGTATAGCCATAGCGCGCCATCACATACTGAACGCCCAAATCGGGCGCATCATCGCCGCCAATACGGCGCTCAATCGTCACGGTGCCCGATTCCAGGCGCGTCGGATATGTCAGAATGCGCGCGACGACCGCATCACCCGGATGAACGCCCAAGCGCTCCGCCGAGGTGTCCTCCGGCAGAATAAAGAAATCGGCCTTAAGTCGAGAATCAAGCGGCTCGATCACCCCGAGCGGGCCGGCGGTCTGGTACGTGCCCACCACACTAATGGCCGCACGCTCGACGACGCCCTCGATTACGGCGCGTCGCTCGCCATGCGGGCTGTTCTTAATGCTCACGGCAACGGTATCGCCGTCCATAATCTCGCGCTTGCCGCGGCCCATGACCTTGTAGTCGCCGTTTTCGGTTACAACGTAGGCGCTATGCTCATGGAGCTGCACGCGTCCGGTCAGACTCGGGCGACGCTCGCTGCGCACCGGCCCGCGCTTATTGCGTGCTCCACGCTTATGCTTGTTATTGCGCCCCATGGCGCCTCCTTACTATCGATGGCCGTTTACACCCCAAGAGTCTACCCAAATGATCCCTAGGGGACGGCAGGATTGCGGATCGCATAGATAGACCAGCGCCACGATGATCCGTATTCCACCGTCCCCTAGGGATCAAAAAACGGGCCGCCCCAAAAGAGACGACCCGTTGAAGGAACGAATTCCAAGCACGCTTACACGCGCAGATAGCGGCGCATGGCGATGGCGGAACCAAAGAGACCGATAATGACGCCGACCAAAATCAGCGCGGCGTAGGTCACCAGGTAGTACTGCATCGGCAGCGCAAACGACATCCAGCCGATGCTCTCCTGCAGACGCGGAACCATCAGGTTACGCAGCAGCTCCAGCACGCCGATGGAAAGCAGCGAGCCCAAAATGGCCTGCAGCACGCCTTCGGTAATGAACGGCCCGCGAATGAAGCCGTTGCTTGCGCCCACCAGGCGCATGATCGCGATCTCACGACGACGCGCCGTAATGGACAGGCGAATCGTGTTGTTAATGAAAATGAACGCGATAAAGGTCAGCAGGCCGACGAGCACCACAGCGGCGATACGGATGTAGTTCGTCACCTGGAACAGGCGGCTCACTTCCTCCTGGCCGTACAGAACGCTCGCGTTAACGTCGCCGTCGTCCGCGATCTTCTGAAAATCGGCGTTCTTCTTGAGCTTCTGGGCCGTGCTCTCGACCATGGACGGATCGTCCATCTCGATGGCAAACGAAGCCGGCAGCGGGTTCTGACCGTCGAGCGCGCTCATGGTAGCGTCGGCGTTACCCGACATCTTGCTCGTGTACTCGGCCAGCGCGTCGTCCTTGTCCTTGTACGTCACGGACTTGACGTTGCTCCACGTCTTGAGCTCGGCCTCAAAGGCCTGAACATCTGCCTGGTCGGCGTCATCGCTAATAAAGGCGTTGATGACGACCTGATCCTCGACGGTGCCGATCACGGAGTTCAGCATCGCGGAACCCATAATGAACAGGCCGATGATAAACAGCGAAAGGAAAATCGTGATGACGGCGCCGAGCGAGGTGGTCCAGTTACGGAAGAAGTGGCTGATTGCCTCTTTGAGCGAGTAGCCCACGTTAGTTGGTGCCATAGTTGCCGTAACCTCCCCTCTCCTGGTCGCGGATTACGTGGCCGCCCTCGAGGGCGATCACGCGACGGTGCATGCTATCGACCATCTCGCGGTCGTGCGTAGCGACGATCACGGTGGTACCGGTGCGGTTAATGCGCTCGAGCAGCTTCATGATGCCCAGCGAAATCGCCGGGTCGAGGTTGCCCGTGGGCTCGTCGCAAATCAGCAGCGGCGGGCGGTTGACCATAGCGCGGGCAACGGCCACGCGCTGCTGCTCGCCACCGGAAAGCTGATCGGGCAGCGAGTCCATCTGGTCGGCCAGACCGACCAGACGCAGCACCTCGGGCACCTGGCTGCGAATGACGCCCTTGGGCTTGCCGATGCACTGTAAAGCAAACGCCACGTTTTCGTAGGCGGTCTTTTGCGGCAGGAGCTTAAAGTCCTGGAACACGGCGCCAATCTGACGACGCAGGAACGGAACCTTGCGGTTCTTGATCTTCATGAGATCCTGGCCGGCGACCAAAATGCGACCGCTTGTGGGCTTGACGTCGCGGTTGAGCGTCGACAGCAGCGTGGTCTTACCCGAGCCGGAGTGACCGACCAAAAAGACGAACTCGCCCGGATAGATCTCGATGTTGATGTCGTCGAGTGCAGGCTTGTTGGGCTGCGCCGGATAGATCTTGGTGACGTGCTCCATAAGGATGACGGGCTCGACACCGGCCTGCTTGGCCATCTTTTTGCGGCTGGCCTGCGGGTCGATGGGCGCAAACACCGACGTGAAGTCGGGGTTGTTGAGCGCGTTGTCGAGGCTTGCGACCTCGGCGGCCTGATCGCGCTCGACCACGGGAGCCGCAGGCTGCGTGGGGTCGGGAATGCCGGCAAAAAGACCGGACTGCGCGGGCTGCGGCGCGGGAGCCGCAGGGGCCATGGGATCGGGGATGCCGGCTATGGTGGGCTGCGGCGTGGCGGCGCTCATCTGAGGCTGAGCCACGCGAGCGGTCACCGTCTGAACGGGCTCAAAGCCAGCCGTGCCGGAAAGCGCAACATCGTTGTTGGGGTTGTAGGCAAAGGGATCTGCCGCCGGCTGTGCCTGATCTGCCGGCTGTGCGGGGATCGGGCTAAACAGCTGATCCTCTGAATCCGGAGTGGCGAAACGACTGCCCGCGACGCTCGGCTGCGTCTTGGGGGCTTCATCGCCCGCACCGGAGGTACGGAAGTGGTTACCCACTGGTGCTCCTTATCGTCGTGCGTTTAAACTACATGAGCGCTTTGTATTTTAGCAGGATTGCCTTTGCTGCACATAAGACGCACGGTTTTGCGGCTCCCACCAGCCTCTGGGTGGGGCACGCTTTGAAAACGTCCTCGCGCATGGAACCCACTTATCTTGCTCCTGCGGAGCTCCAGATAAGCGGGTTCCGCGCTGCGGATTGTTTTCAAAGCGTGCCCCACCCAGAGGCTTACGCCGACGCTACCGTTAGGAGCGTCAAGCTGATTTGCACTTTGTTGTGCTGGGCCCTTATCCCAATAGAAATCCTGCTTGATAGGGCCTCTTTAGAAGTTGCGGTGAAATAGGGACTGTTTTAGCAGTTAAAAGCCCTCATCAGTCCCTATTTCACCGCAACTAATATTGGGGGTCATTGTTGCGCAACTTTGGTTGGGGATATCGCTTTACAGTTGAGTTAGATGGATGGTTCTCGGCTTGCTGGAGGTTGATATGGTTTGTCCTTATTGTGGTGCTGAACTTGCTGATGAGGCTCGGTTTTGCGTGGGATGCGGGGCCGCGCTTGACGGGACACAGACTATGCCCGTAGCCGAGCCTGCGGTTGCGCCGGCACCCGTGGACTCGCCCGCTCCCAGCAAGAAGCCTAAGAAAGGCGTCGTGATCGCCATCGTCTTCACAGCAATACTTGTTGTTGGCGGGGGCGGCGGGCTGGCGTATCACCTGTATCAGCAGCATATCCAGGAGCAGGAGCAATATGAGTCGGCGCATTCCAAGCATGCGCTCGTGGTGAGCGTAAAGGCTGAAGGGTGGGACACCGATAACGGCGCCTCGCGTGTGCCGGTGCGTGTAAAGGGCAAGACGGTCGACGGAAAGAAGGTCGACAAGGTCGAATATGTCGCTTCTGACGGCTCGGGCATCAAGCTTATCCAGGGCAAGTACACGCTCAAGGCGGCAGGCTCCCCCATCGCCGCCGATGGCACCATCTACCAGGTGCCTTGCACAAAGGCCGAGCTCACGATCGACAACGCTTTTGCTAAGGGCGAGAAGATCGACTTGGCAGAACTCGCCGAGCAGGATTCGGTTTTGGACTTTACGCCCATCGATGCTGTCGACGTGACGGACGACGAGATCAACGACGCCGTGACGCTCGCCATGGCATACAAGGGCAAGGACGCGCCCAACGTCGATGCGCTGCAACACGCCGCAACGAACCGCCGCGACACCGCCGTCGCCGCCAAGAAAGCCGCCGAAGAGGAAGCGGCGCGCCAGGCCGAGGAACAGCGCAAAGCCGCCGCACGCCACATCGAGGCCCAAACCTTCAGCGTCGACCTGCCCGAGTACTGGGACGGCAGGGTCACGGCGAAGGTCGACGGGGATTCGATATGCTTATATTCGACCGCCTATCCAGATAAGTACATCGGCAGTCTCACCGGATACGACCACGAAGCACAGGTTGGTGGCGATGTCAGCGGCTCGTTGGTAAAGGACATCAACCTTGGCAGCGGTCACTATGTCGAGATTTGGATTCGTCGCTGGGCCTACGACGCCGCGACGGCTCATCTTTCCAAATTCTCATCGAGCTCGAGCATCTGCTCTGATGATGCCGCCCGCGAGACCCTCGACTTACAGTCCTTGGGAGCCGTCTCATTCGATACCATCGTCTCCGAAATGAAAGCAGCAGACGCGCCGGAATCCAAAACGCTCTTCAAGGCAGATGACATCTTTGCCGGCACCCTGGCCCCGACCGTAAAACCTCTCTAGCTTCTTTCCCGCCTCTCCCTAAACAAAAAGCCGGGGTGCCCCCACACAGAAGGCACCCCGGCTTATTTATTGCCAATGCGGGAACGGCCACTCTCAAGGTAAGGCCAAAGCAAAATGCCTTAGGCCAAGAACTCCTTGGTGGTCGCCACGATGTTGGCGGCGTCCAGGCCGTACTTGTGCAGGAGCTCGGCACCCGGGCCGGACTCGCCGAAGGTGTCGTTGACGCCAATCTTTTTAAGCGGCGTCGGGCACTGCTCGCACAGGACGTCGGCGACGGCGCTGCCAAGGCCACCGATCACGGAGTGCTCCTCGACGGTCACGACGTGGCCGGTCTTGGTGGCGCTCTTGACGATCAGGTCGGCGTCGATGGGCTTGATGGTGTGCATGTTGATGACCTCGGCATCGATGCCCTCGGCAGCGAGCTGCTCGGCGGCCTCGAGGGCCTCGCCGACCATCAGGCCGCAGGCGATGATAGTGACGTCGGTGCCCTCGCGCATGACGATACCCTTGCCCACCTCGAACTTGTAGGTCTCGGGGTCGTTGATAACCGGCGAGGCCAGACGGGCGAAGCGCATGTACACGGGGCCGTCGCACTCGTATGCGGCACGCGTCACGGCGCGGGCCTCGACGTCGTCGGCGGGAACAATCACGGTCATGCCGGGGATAACGCGCATGAGGGCGATATCCTCGCAGCACTGGTGCGTGGCGCCATCCTCGCCCACCGAGATACCGGCGTGCGTGGCACCGATCTTAACGTTAAGGTGCGGATAGCCGATGGAGTTGCGGACCTGCTCAAAGGCGCGGCCAGCAGCGAACATGGCAAAGCTGCTCGCGAAGGCAACGCGGCCGGTGGTCGCGATACCGGCAGCAACACCCATCAGGTTGCTCTCGGCGATGCCCACATCGAAGAAGCGGTCGGGGCAGGCCGCCTTGAACTTGCCGGTCTGCGTGGCGGCGGCCAGGTCGGCGTCGAGGACCACAAAGTCATCGTGCTCGTTGGCGAGCTCGACGAGGGCCTCGCCGTAGCTTACGCGCGTGGCGATTTTCTTGACGTCTGCCATCCTAGAGCTCCTCTCCGGCGGCCGTGAGCTCTGCCATGGCCTGCTCAAACTGTTCATCGTTGGGGGCCTTACCGTGCCAACCCACCTGGTTCTCCATAAAGGAGACGCCCTTGCCCTTCGTGGTCTCGGCGATAATGGCGGTCGGCTGACCCTTGGTAGCGCGGGCCTCGGCAAAAGCGGCGCGAATCTGATCGAAGTCGTTGCCGTCAGCGAGCTCCACCACGTGGAACTTAAAGGCGCGGAACTTGTCGGCGAGCGGCATGGGGTCGTTGACCTCCTCGACGGGGCCGTCGATCTGCAGGCCGTTGTGGTCGACGATCACGCAGAGGTTATCGAGCTGCTGGTTGCCGGCAAACATGGCGGCCTCCCAGACCTGGCCCTCCTCGCTCTCGCCATCGCCCAGCAGGGCGTAGGTGCGATAGTCGTCGCCCCAGTGTTTGGCGGCAACGGCCATGCCCACAGCGGCGGAGATGCCCTGGCCGAGCGAACCGGTGGACATGTCAACGCCCGGGGTGTCGTTCATGTTGGGATGACCCTGCAGGTGGCTGCCGATGTGGCGCAGCGTCTCGAGATCCTCCTTGGGGAAGAATCCGCGCTCAGCGAGCACGGCGTACAGTCCAGGCGCGCAGTGACCCTTGGAAAGCACGAAGCGATCGCGGTCGGCCTTGCGGGGGTCGGCCGGGTCGACGTTCATTTCCTCAAAGTACAGATAGGTCATGATGTCGGCAGCGCCGAGCGAACCGCCCGGATGGCCGGACTTGGCAGCGTGCACGCCGGTGACGATGCCCTTCCTTACCTCGTTGGCAACCTTTTTGAGCTCTTCGTCGCTCATTGTGCCTTCCTTTCATCCTCTTTAGACAAGATGCGCACGGCACAGAAGGTCGTCCCAACCCAGCCGCGATGCACGTACGCCATTCATTATGCTGGAAACTGGAAGCTTTACCAGAGTATTTATCACTATTTGAACAATTGAGCAGGCAGAACCGCTGATGAAACGGTTTATCAATGTGAACGTCTTTTGGACGGAACGCAGTCGGCCCTACGCGTTAATGTCCTTGAAGCCCTCACCGAAAGTTTCCGTAACGTCGGCCACGGTCACGATGGCGCGCGGGTCGCGCTCGCGCACGATCGTCTTGAGCGTATTGAGCTCGCGACGGCTCACGATGACCATGATCACCGGCTTCTCGGCGCCCGAGTACATACCGGTCGCCTTAAACTTGGTGCAGCCGCGGCCCAGGCCATACATGATGTCGGCCGCGATATCGGGAAACTTGTCCGAGATGATGAGCACCATACGGCGCCTGTTGCCACCATCGACCACAGCATCGATCACATAGCCGCTAATGACCATCGAAAGACCCGCATACAGCGCGTTTTCGACCGAGAAGACCGGGGCCGACAGCGCGCACACGGCAACGTCGATCGCCATGACGGTGGAGCCCACCGGTAGCGACGTATTGCGCGAGATAATCTGACCGATGGTGTCGGAGCCGCCAGTGTTGGCACCGGCGCGCAACACCATGCCGTAGCCGATGCCCGTGATAATACCGCCCCACATGGCGGGCAGCATCAGATCGGCATGTGCCAGCGGCGCCACGAACGGAGCGAACAGGTCGGTGAAAAAGCCCAACAGCACAAAGCCCGTCGCCGTCTGCACTACGTAGAACATACCGCCCGCACGCATAACCACCAGCAGCAGCAAGGCATTCATCACGATGGTTTGAATACCGACAGGCAGCGAGATGCCATGCGAGGCGCCGACCGCCTGGATAATCGTGGCGAGACCCGTAACGCCGCCGGCGGCAAGGCCGTTGGGGATCAAAAATAGATCCGTCGCGATAGCGGCCAGAGCGCAGCCCAGCATAATCTTGGGCAGATCGTGAAAGAAGTTCAGCGAAAGAATGCGCTTGATGTCCAGACGATATGCCATGCTGCCTCCCTCAAAAAAGCGCACCCAAACGAGTGCGCTTTGAACTTCTTGCTGTATTCGATTCTACCGATTCACCGAGCAAATACCACCCCTGCGAAGTGTTTGCATCGACCCGGAGCCAACCATGTGCCTAGGCGTCCGAGCCTTCCGCATCGGCGTTGCCGGTTGCCCAGCGATGGTAGCCGATCACAAACGGATCCAGATCGCCATCGTCGAGAACGGCCTCGACGTTGCTGGTCTCCACGCCCGTACGCAGGTCCTTGACCATCTGGTACGGGTAGAGCACGTAGCTGCGAATCTGGTTACCAAACCCGATCGTGGTCTTGGGTCCACGAATCTCGTCGAGCGCCTCGGCGCGCTTCTCAAGCTCGATCTCGTACAGACGGGCCTTGAGAATCTGCATGCACGCGGCCTTGTTTTGAATCTGGCTGCGCTCGTTTTGGCAAGTGACAACGATGCCGCTGGGAAAATGCGTCACGCGTACGGCGGAGTCGGTGGTGTTGACGCCCTGGCCGCCCGGGCCGCTCGCGTGATACACGTCCACGCGGATATCGTCGAGACTGATCTCGATGTCGATATCGTCAGGCAGCACGGGGATGACCTCGACGCCGGCAAAAGTGGTCTGGCGGCGCTTCTTGTCGTCGGTGGGGCTAATGCGCACCAAGCGGTGCACACCGGCCTCGGCACGCAGCATGCCAAACGCGTCCTTGCCCTCGACGGTAAAGGTCGCGCGATCAATGCCGATGACCTCGGCAGCGGGGCAGTCGTTAATCGTGACCTTCCAGCCGCGGCGCTGGCAATACTTCATGTACATCTTAAAGAGCATGAAGGTCCAGTCCTGCGCCTCCAGACCACCCTGTCCGGGCTTGATGGTCACAATCGCGTCGCCGTGATCGAACTCACCGGTAAACCAGCTCGAAAGCTCGAGCTCGTCGATAGCACGGGCCAGGCGTTCTGCCGTAGTGGCAGCCTCCTCGCGCAATGCGGCGGCATCGGGGTCGTCGCCCATCTCCTCGGCAAGCTCCAGCGCCGCGCGGGCGTCAGATAGCTCGCCGCGCGCGGTATCCACGGCAGCGATATCTTCCTTGGCGCGAGCGATCTCCTCCATGGTGGCGCGAGCGGCGTCGGCGTCATCCCAAAAGCCGGGGGCCACGCTTTTGGCCTCGAGCTCGGTCACGCGGGTGCGCTTCTCATCCAAATGAAGATACGACTCGACCTCGCCGAGCCGGTCCGCAAACGCGTCCAGCTCGGCGGGCGTTACCTCTAAAGCCTCGGCCATTAACGATTCCTGCCGTGGCAGTACTTGAACTTCTTGCCGCTGCCGCAGGGGCAAAGGTCATTGCGGCCAACGTTGACGTACGGGTCGTCGCTCTCGTCCTTGCGGTAGGTGGTCACCTTGCCGCCGTTGTTGACAGCAGCCGGGCCTCCCTGGACGGCCGTACGAGCCTGCACCTGTGCCTGTTTGCGCAGCACCGAGTTGCCGTTGTCGCCATCGACATCGGCGGGGCCGGAGAAGTGCGCACCCTCGAGCGCGGGGTCCTCTTTGTGCTCCACGGCGTGCGGGGCAGCCTTGATCTCGATGCGCAGGACGGTGCGCAGGTAATCCTCGTACATGGTGTCGACGAGCATCTGGAACGCGCCGTAGGCCTCGGTCTTGTACTCGACCAGCGGGTCGCGCTGACCAAAGCCGCGCAGTCCGATACCGGTCTTGAGGTAATCCATCTCCTGCAGGTAGTTCATCCAGCGGGTATCGATGACGCGCAGCATGACCTGGGTGTTGAGCTCGCGCATGAGGTCCTCACCCAGACGCTCGGCCTTCATGTTGTAGCACTTCTCAACGTAGGCCAGGACATCGGCAGCCAGGGCCTCGTAATCCTCGTCGGGGAACTTGGGCGTATCGATATGCCCGGTCAGCTCCACGACCCACTTGCGCAGGCCCTCGAGATCGCGCTCGCCATCGTGGCTGTCCTTGGTGCAGAACTCCTGCACGCAGCGGTACACGGTGTCGTGCATGACCTCGGTGATGTGGTCGGTCAGGTCCTTGCCATCCAGAATCTTGTTACGCTCGGCGTAGATGACCTGGCGCTGCTTGTTCATGACGTCATCGTACTCGAGGACGCTCTTACGCATGGAGAAGTTGATGCTCTCGACCTTGTGCTGGGCGCTCTCGACGGCCTTGGAGATGATCTTGTGCTGGATGGGCATGTCGTCGCCCATGTCAGCCGTGACCATCATCTTGGAGACGCGGTCCATCTTGTCGCCGCCGAACAGGCGCATGAGGTCGTCCTCGAGCGACAGGTAGAACTGAGTCTCGCCCGGATCGCCCTGACGACCGGAGCGGCCGCGCAGCTGGTTGTCGATACGACGGGACTCATGGCGCTCGGTGCCGATGACGGTCAGGCCGCCGGCGGCAAGCACGCGCTCGCGCTCGGCCTTGCAGGTCTCCTTGGCCTCGGCGTTAAACTGCTCGAGCTGCTCGGGCGTCACGTCCTCCATGGTCAGGCCCTCGTACTCAAGGCGCTCGCGCACCAGCTCGTCGGGGTTGCCGCCCAGCAGGATGTCGGTACCACGACCGGCCATGTTAGTAGCGATGGTCACGGCACCGTAGCGTCCGGCCTGGGCAACGATATGAGCCTCGCGCTCGTGATGCTTAGCGTTGAGGACCTCGTGCGCGATGCCGCGCTTGGTAAGGGCGGCCGACAGCTTCTCGGAGCTTTCGATGGAGACGGTGCCCACCAGGACCGGTTGGCCCTTGGCGTGACGTCGCTCGACGTCGTCGGCAACGGCGTTGTACTTGGCCTGGACGGTGCGGTACACCAGGTCCTCGTGGTCAACACGCTGCACGGGCTTGTTGGGGGGGATGACCTCGACGGGCAGTTTATAAATCTCACGGAACTCGGCGTCCTCGGTGAGTGCCGTACCGGTCATGCCGGAGAGCTTGTCATAGAGACGGAAGTAGTTCTGAAGGGTGATGGTGGCCAGCGTCTGGTTCTCCTCGCGCACGAGCACGCCCTCTTTGGCCTCGATGGCCTGGTGCAAGCCCTCGGAATAGCGGCGGCCTTCCATGATGCGACCAGTGAACTCGTCGACGATCTTGACCTCGCCATTAGTGACCACGTACTGCTTGTCGCGGTGGAACATGTACTGGGCCTTCAGCGCCTGCTGCAGGTGGTTGACCAGCTGGCCGGAGAGATCGGCATAGATGTCATCGATACCCAGGCGGCGCTCAATCTTCTTAAGGCCGCGCTCGGTGGCGGCGATGGTGTGCTTGGCCTCGTCCATGACGTAGTCGCCCGTGGGCTCGACGTCCTCGGTGGCGGTGAGCATGTCGTGCGACACGTCCTCGCCGCGCTCAAGGCCGCGCACGGCACGCGCGAAGTCCTTGTAGGTGCTGGCGGACTTGGTACCGGCGCCCGAGATAATGAGCGGCGTTCTGGCCTCATCGATCAAGATGGAGTCGACCTCGTCGACGATGGCGTAATGGTGACCGCGCTGCACGCGCTGCTCGGGGCGGGTGACCATGTTGTCGCGCAGGTAATCGAAACCGAACTCGGAGTTGGTGCCATAGGTGACATCGGCCTGGTAGGCCGGGCGCTTAAGCTCGAGCGGCATGTTGTTCTGGAGCAGACCGACGGTCATTCCCAGGTACTTGTAGATGCGGCCCATCCACTCGGAGTCGCGCTTTGCCAGGTAATCGTTGACGGTAACGACGTGTACGCCCTTGCCAGCAATAGCGTTGAGGTAGCCGGCCAGCGTGGAGACCAGGGTCTTGCCTTCGCCGGTCTTCATCTCGGCGATATGCCCCTCGTGCAGCGCCATGGCGCCGATGAGCTGTACATCAAAGTGACGCATGCCCGTGATGCGCTTGGAAGCCTCACGCACGGTGGCAAAAGCCTCGGGGAGCATGTCGTCGAGCGACTCGCCGTTGGCGTAACGCTCACGGAACTTATCGGTCTGGGCGCGGAGTTCCTCCTCGGTCATCTTCTCAAACTGGGGCTCAAGACCGTTGATCTGGTCGACGATCTTGTAGTAGCGCTTAAGGTCCTTATCGGATCCAAAGGACAGCAGCTTTGACATGAATCCCATGTGGTTTTCCTTTTTGGCCATCGCCCACGCCATGCAGCCTTGGGCGAGTTAAACACAGATAAATGTACTTTAGCCAAACAAGGCGCGGCCTATACGGTCGACCTCGACCGCCACGTAATAACTACGACCAACCTGCCAAAAAGGGACAGGTTTATTTTGGCAGGTTTTATCTGGGAAAACGCTGCCACTCTGCAATTTGGCGCAAGCTAACCCGTCCCCTTCGCACCAATCTGGTGCAATGGGGGCAGGCTCGTTTGCACCAATAAAAGAAAAGGGCCGCGTACCCAAATGGATACGCGGCCCTTTAGCCATGAATGCGAGCGATTCCGCGGCGAGCTATTTACTCAGCAGCCTCGGTGGTCTCGGCCTCGGCAGCGGCCTCCTCAACGGGAGCCTCTGCGGGAGCCTCGGCGGCCTGCTTGGCAGCCTCCTCGGCGAACTTAGCGGCACGCTTAGCCTTCTCGGCAGCCTTAGCCTCAGCGGCAGCCTTGCGAGCGGCCTCGGCCTCAGCAGCCTTGGCGGCCTTGGCAGCCTTGGCCTCCTCAGCCTTCTTGAGCTGGGCGGCAGCGGCGCCACCGAACTTGTCGGCGAAGCGCTGGACGCGTCCACCGGTGTCGACGAACTTCTGCTGGCCGGTGTAGAACGGGTGGCACTCGTTGCAAAGCTCGACCTTCATCTCGGACACGGTAGCGTGCGTCTTGAAGGTGTTGCCGCAGGAGCACGTCACCGTGCACTCGACATACTGGGGATGGATACCCTGCTTCATGGTAGGACTCCTTATTGGTCAGGCGCTGGTTACCGATCAGCGCATAAGGCGTCTTGGTTTCCGACCAAGACAACAAACTCGGCTATGGTACCACGGCGCCGCGTGTCCCACAAAAGGTTCACGGTCTTTTCGGAACGACACGAATCTGACCCATCGAAACACATCTCCACCGTTCCTTCAACTGGGAAAATGCCGTCCCCGGGGCCTGAGAAGGGCCCCGGGGACGTTCGACTGACTGCGGGAACGGCCTTTCCGCTCAATGTGTTCGGCTGAGATCGGAAATCAACCAAACTGAACCAGGTTCAGTTGACATGGTT